>CAMAQW010000077.1 GCA_945860335.1 Sediminibacterium ginsengisoli
AAGGAAAGAAAGGGTTATAGATATGCTCGAAAAAGTAGAGCTTCCAGCCGATTGTTACAACAAATACCCACATGAATTTAGTGGTGGGCAGCGTCAAAGGATAGTTATTGCAAGAGCACTTATTATGGAGCCCAAATTTGTGATTTGCGATGAAAGTGTTTCTGCACTGGACGTGAGTGTACAGGCGCAGGTACTAAACCTACTTAACGACCTAAAAGCTTCCATGCAGTTTTCGGCTCTATTTATCACCCACGACTTATCGGTAGTGAAATACATAAGCGACCGAATCATGGTCATGAACCAAGGTAAAATTGAAGAAATTGGACCTGCCGAGGAGGTGTACCATTCTCCTAAAAGCCTTTACACACAACAACTTATTGCAGCCCTGCCCTAATTTTGGCAATTTTTACCTACTTTTGCAGCCTTCACTAAATAATCATGCCGTAACATGAAATTATCACAATTTAAGTTCGATCTACCCCTTAACCTGATCGCACAAAATCCAACCAAAAGAAGAGAAGACAGTCGCCTTCTTGTCGTAGACAGAAAAAGTGGTCATATGGAAAATAAAAATTTCCGTGACATTTTAGAATACTATGATGATAAAGATGTTTTCGTAGTAAACAACACCAAAGTTTTTCCAGCACGTATGTATGGTCGCAAAGAAAAAACAGGTGCTAAAATTGAAGTTTTTTTACTCCGTGAATTAAACAAACCAAACCGTTTATGGGATGTGATTGTTGATCCCGCAAGAAAAATTAGAGTAGGTAATAAATTATATTTTGGCGACAACGAAGAACTAGTTGCTGAAGTAATTGATAATACTACTAGCCGTGGACGTACCATTCGCTTTTTATGGGACGACGATGATGAAAGCTTCAAAAAAATGTTAGAGTTTTTAGGAGAAACGCCATTACCAAAATACATCAAACGCAAACCAGACGAAGAAGATAAGGAGCGTTACCAAACTGTTTATGCAAAGCATGAAGGTGCTGTTGCTGCTCCTACTGCAGGATTACACTTTAGCAAAGAGCTCATCAAAAGATGTGAAATATTAGGTGTAAAATTTGCAGAAGTAACACTACACACGGGTCTTGGAACATTTAGACCTATCGAAGTAGAAGACTTAAGCAAACATAAAATGGATGCAGAGTACTACCAGATTACTGAAGAGGCTTGCAATATTGTAAACAAAGCCAAAATGAATGGCAAGCGAATTTGTTCTATTGGCACCACTACCATGCGTGCCATGGAAAGCAGCTTTACTGCCGAAAAATTATTGAAACCAAGCGAAGGCTGGACCAATCATTTTATTCACCCTCCTTATAATTTTAATGTAGCTGATAGTCTTGTAACCAACTTTCATTTACCAAAAACAAGCTTGCTCATTATGACCTGCGCTTTTGCTGGTTATGATTTAGCCATGGAAGCCTACAAAAAAGCCATCAAAGACAAATACCGTTTCTTTAGTTACGGTGATGCGCTCTTGATTATCTAATGCTGATTATCTAATGCTGAGTATCTAATCTGAAAATACTCCTGAAAACCTAGTTAGCTTCTACTACCAATTGAAGTCTAGCTAGGTTTTTTTCCATTAAAGTACCTAGTATTTTATCATTCATAAGCGAGCTTAAACGCTCCCAAGGGTACCACTTAATATCTTGTTCAAACTGCCACTGAACAATAGTAACAGCCTGTCCAGCGTTGTAGATCAATCTAAATTTTGTTGTATAATTTACTTCTGCCGTGTTCCAATTGGCAACGATTAAGGAATCAGAAACTGAAGTGATTTGTATTTGATGACGCTTGTTAACAGTGGCACTATCCATGCCTTCCATCCATAACTGCCACTGATTTTTATCTTGCATTAAAGGCAGGATGGTAGCAGGTTTTGCTTTAATGTTTACAGCCCTTGAAACTACATTATGTGACGGTAACAGCAAACCACCGAGTGTAAATAAAACAAAAAATACAACGGCACTAATAAGCCCTAGTTTAATAAAACGCATCTTAATCCCATTTAAATGTTTTAAAAGCAATACCATATACCCCTACTATCCAAAGACCTAGTATCAAAAGTTCTTTACTGCATGCAGCTAAAGAAGCGCCTTCGAAAGCAATATTGCGCATCGCATTATTAAAGTGTGTCAAAGGCAGGGCATTACAAATGGGTTGAAGCCAGGTTGGAAAAGCTTCTACTGCAAAAAATGTACCTGCCAATAAAAACTGTGGTAAGGTAAATAAATTGGCAAATGGCGGTATGGTACTTTCATTTTTAGCAAGCCCACTCACAATAAATCCAAAACCCATAAATAATACAAGGGCTATAAAACTTAAAAGCATGATTGTTAAAAAAGTAGTGAGCCCGTGCACGAGTGTAAATCCAAATGCAAAATGACCAACCCCAATTACAATAATAGCAGTCAACAATTGAAATAAAACCCTACTTAAGGCTTCTCCAAGCACAATATAAGCGCGCTTAATTGGTGTCGCATAAAAACGTTTAAGCACCAGCTGCTGACGCAGATTGAAAAACAAAAAAGCGACACCAAAAACACCGGAACTTAACAACGAAAATCCGAGTTGACCTGGGAGTATAAAATCGATTGTTTTATATGCCCTCCCGGGAATTTGCGAAATAGTAGCATCGACGCGAGCTATGGTTTGATTGGTTGCAAAATATTTTTGATTCATCCCCGCTATCACACCATTTAACACAGATTGAAGTAGCTGTATGTTTTGAGGCATAACAGCACCAGAACTAGTTATTTTAATGTCATAGGCCGGACTTGCTACACCCGTTTTAGATATTAATACTTTTGCAGTGATTCTACCTTTTTCTAATTCCTGTAACAAAAAAGTATCATCCCCTTTCACTATTTTAATACTATTGATTTGCGAGAGGGCAGTATAAATAGGGCTAGACGTATCTGAACCTTGATCAAGCGCAATTTTGACGGATGTTTTTCCGTTTCCGCCGCCAATAAATCCAAAGACCAAAATAAAAATAAGTGGAAATGCGATGCTAAATACCACTGCAGAAGGGCTTCGCAAAATAGCTTTTAAACTGCCTTTTGTTATGGCGAGCATTGCTCTTATTTGACTATACTTTGCAGGCATAAGAATAGATTAAAGACGCTAAAAATTAATGAACAGTAACCGAATAAGGCAACTTCGCTTGTGGCACACCCACCATTGCTTTTACTTTTTTTACTTGCTGCATCATTAACAATTGCTCGGCGCCTAGTTCCGTTTCCATTAATTGAATAGAAACAGTTCGCTTATAATTATTAAAGAGTTGTTCCAAAATATTCTTTTTTTCGGGATACTCTTTGAGTTTGTAGGTTTTTACTTTTGCCATAGCAGCTGCTGCTTTGATGGCGTCGGAAAGGGTGCCAATTTCATCTACAAGACCAACACTCATGCCTCTTGTACCCGTCCAAACACGACCTTGTGCAATACTATCAACGTATACCATATCTTTTTTACGACCCTCTGATACACGTGTTTTAAATGTATTGTAAATAGAATCAGTAGAAGCCTGCAAAAATCTTTTTTCAGGTTCTGTTAAGGCCCTGTCCATACTGCCCATATCGGCATATGGACCGGTTTTTACCCGATCGGTTGTAATGCCAATTTTATTTTTTAAAAACGATTCGATATTTGGGAAAATACTAAACACCCCAATAGAACCTGTGATAGTTGAGGCATTGGCAAATACTTTATTGGCGTTACATGCAATGTAATAACCGCCAGATGCTGCAACGTCTCCCATTGAAACTACTACTGGCTTTTCTTTTTTAGCGAGGCTAACTTCTCTCCAAATTACATCACTCGCAAGGGCGCTTCCACCTGGTGAATTCACACGAAGCACAATGGCTTTCACTGATTTATCCAAACGTGCTTTTCTAATAAGCTCTTTGTAATCATCACTAGCCACCTGTTCGTCAGTACCTGTTCCTCCAACAATATCACCACTTGCATAAATGATTGCAATTTTTTCTGAAGCCGAAGATTCGTTGAGCGTAACAGATTTTGCGTATTCGCCAAAATAAACAAAATTAATTTTTGAATTAACTGGTAAATTTAAACGACCCGTTATTTCGTTTTTAATTTGATCGTCATATTTTAAACCGTCAATTAAATTATATTTTACGGCATCTGCGGCAGTTTGTATTTTACCTTCAACGGCTAATGCTCTAATTTGCGCTGTATCTAAATTGCGCGCAGCAGCTGTTTGGTATAAAAATTGATTGTACAAATCGCCTAACCATACACTAGTTTGCAAACGGTTCGCATCTGTCATTTGTGTTTCACGAAGTGGCTCAGTGGCACTTTTAAACTTGCCAGCGTATATAATTTGTGGCTTAATTTCTAATTTATCAAGCATGCCTTTTAGGAAAATTAAATTGCTAGAAAAACCAGCCCACTCTAGCCCTCCCTGTGGGTGTACAAAAATTTTTTGTGCCACATTTGCAATGGCATATCCTTTTTGAGAAATAGTTTCACCGTAAGCCACCACAAATTTCTTGGTCTTTCTAAAGTCAAGTAAGGCCTTTCTGATTTCTTCAGATGCTCCAAATGCATTTGCATTATCACTCGCTAAAATATAAATACCTTTAACGTTAGCATCTTGTTTAGCATGCTCAATGAGTCTGACCATATCAAATAGAGATGGTGTTTCAAAATCTCCGTCTGTGGTTAGTGACGCAAATGGATTTTCTTGTACTCTTTCTTTAAAAGGCTTAGACAGGTCTAATACCAAAACAGCATCAGAACCAATAACTGGTTTATCGGAACTTGAAGCAGATGCTGCAAAACCAATAAGAACCATCACGCCTAGTATGGAGAACACAATTAATGCGAGTAAACTGGCAAAAAATATTTTAAAAAAGCTTTTCATAGCATCAGGTTAAAATAAAAGAGAACAATATTGTTCACAACTGTATTTAAAGAAGTGAAATTAAAGATATTTGAGGCGAATAATGGGGTAATTTATGAACACAGCATATTTACTGATAGGCGGGAATTTAGGAGACCGAGCGGCTTATTTAGCGGAGGCGGTAAACCATATTTCGGCCCGGTGCGGTCCTGTCACTAACAAATCCTCCTTGTATGAGACTGCTGCTTGGGGAAATACCAACCAGCCGGCCTTTTATAACCAAGCCATTCGGGTTGAAACCATGCTGGATCCAGAAACCCTTTTAGAGCGGCTCTTAGCTATAGAACTTGAAATGGGCAGAATACGAGAAGAAAAGTACGGACCTAGAACCATTGATTTAGACATTTTAATGATTGATGACACTATTTTAGATTCGCCTTCGCTTAGCATTCCCCATCCTCAACTTCAAAACCGCCGTTTTGCGCTATTGCCACTCAATGAAATAGCACCAGCACTTCATCACCCTGTTTTAGATAAAACCATACATGAATTGTTATTAAACTGCCCCGACACCCTCGATGTGCAAAAAAAATAAAGGCAAAAGCCAAGTTCGGCTTTATTTTTACCCATTGAGAAGGAACGTATATGAAGCATCAGTTTATTACAATAGAAGGAAACATTGGAGCGGGAAAAACTACCCTATCTAACATACTAGCACAAAAACTAAATGCGAAACTCATTCTAGAAGAGTTTGCCGACAACCCTTTTTTACCAAAATTTTACGAAAAGCCAGATCAATATGCATTTCCATTGGAGCTTTTTTTTATGGCAGAAAGGTATAAGCAACTCAAAGATTTTTTACATACCCAAGACTTATTTCAGGAAGTAACCATATCCGACTATTTATTTACAAAATGTTTGTTGTTTGCAAAAGTCAATTTGCCGGACGAGGAGTTTAGACTCTATCAAAAATTATTTGATATCATTCATCAACAAATAAGCTTTCCGGATATTTTAATTTATTTACACGCCCCCGTTCAAAAGCTACAAGAAAATATAAAAAAAAGAAATAGAAGTTACGAGCAGGATATTAAAGATGACTACTTATTTAATCTACAAGAAACCTATACCAGCTATATCAAACAACACAATATTAAAACCATATTTATCGATGCCAGTAATGCCGATTTTATGGGCAATGAAGCGCATGTACAAGTGGTTTTAGATGCGCTAGACAAAGACTTGTCGCAGGGACAGCACTATTTTAATTTACCATAACAAGAATCCCAGTATCATGCAACAAGAAGCGTCTTCAACCATAACAAAACATGACCCTTTTGAAGCCATGCGGATTACCGAATTTAGGCATCTCATGTTTGGTCGCTTTTTGTTTATCATGGGGCTTAGAATGATGGGTACACTTGTTGGTTGGTGGATTTACGAACTCACCAATGAACCATTTGCGATTGGACTGATCGGATTATCTGAAGTAATACCAGCAGTTTCATTATCACTCTATGCCGGACATATTATTGATATTAGCGAAAAAAGAAAACTGCTACTAACTGGAGTGGCCCTTTATTTTACTTGCGCTTTATTTTTACTGTTATTATCTACGAGTTTTACAGCAAGCCAAATAAGCAAACATTGGATCGCATTTAGTATTTATGTTGCTATATTTTTTACCGGCGTTTTTAGATCCTTTACAGGTCCAACATTTGGTACCATACTATCCGCCATTGTTCCTAAAAAAACAATTCAAAATGCGACAACTTGGGGACAAGGCATTTGGCTAGGCGCCTCTGTTACAGGTCATGCCATTGTTGGTTTTTTAATTGCCCTATTAGGAAACACCGGTTCTTTAGCTATTATTTGTTCACTCGTTTTTACTGGTTATTTATTTATGTTCCAGCTTAAGCCAAAGCCTTCATTAAACGAACCTGGTGAGAAAAAAACATTGGAAAGTGTAAAGGAAGGACTTAGGTATGTGTATCAAACCAAAGAATTATTTGGCGCATTAACACTCGATTTATTTGCCGTTTTATTTGGTGGCGCCGTTGCAATGATCCCCGTTTTTGCAAAAGATATTTTAAACGTGGGGCCAATTGGTTTTGGTTGGCTCAATGCAGCATCTGATATAGGATCGGTGATTGTAATTATATTACTCACTGCATTCCCATTAAAAAAAGCACAAGGTAAAAAATTACTTATTTCTGTAGCTATTTTTGGAATGTGTATTATTGTATTTGCCCTTTCAAAAATGTTCTGGCTAACCTTTGCCGTACTCCTCATTAGCGGTATTGTGGATGGCATAAGTGTTGTGATACGTGGCACCATATTACAACTCAAAACGCCCGACAATATGCGCGGGCGTGTAATGAGTGTAAATTCTATGTTTATTAATAGCAGCAATGAATTTGGCCAGTTTGAAAGTGGCGTTGCTGCTAAAATGATGGGCGTAGTTCCCAGTGTTGTTTTTGGTGGATGTATGACACTTTTAGTTGTAGTAATTACTTGGTTTAAAGCACCTACCCTAAAAGAAATGGAATACTAATCCGGTATTACTAATTTATTATTACTTCTATTAACATCCGCCATTCGTAGTGATGGATCAATTTCGATGGACTTAATATCTTTAATAGATTTAGTAATGGCTAGTTTATAAACAGGGTCTACCCATTTCCATGCTGCATGCACTGTTCTTGGTGCATTTCCCTCTACTGGTTTTTCACCAAATTGTAAATTAAGCGGTACATAATGCATTTCTTGAGAACCATCTTTATAGGTTACTAAAACATCTATAGGCATTGGCATTTTTCCAACACGTTTAATGGTAATATTTGTTTTATCGTTAACAAGGTTGATGTCACCTACTGCATAATCAATTGTTTTGGTAGAATTAATCCAGTACTCTTTGTACCAATCTAGTTCTAAACCACTTCTTTTTTCTGCAACCCTAATAAAGTCATTGGGATTGGGATGCTTAAAACGCCATGCATTGTAATAATCTATTAATACCCTGTCTCTTACAGAATCACCAATTACATAACCCAACTGACTCATAAATACAGCTCCCTTACTATAAGACGAAGCGCTATAGGCAAGGTTGGTATTGTAATGATCTGAATGGGTACTTGCAGGCTCATCAAACCCACTTTTAGTTAAGCTAATATAACTTCTATAAGA
>CAMAQW010000078.1 GCA_945860335.1 Sediminibacterium ginsengisoli
GATCCTCCCGTTTGTAAGGTAATAGATTATAAAAAGTTCTTATACGAAAAAAAGCGCAAAGAGAAGGAAATGAAAGCCAACTCTAAGCAGTCAGAAATTAAAGAAATTAGATTTACGCCTAGTACCGATGATCATGATTTTGATTTTAAGGCTAAACACGCCGAAAAGTTCTTAAAAGACGGTAACAAGGTAAAAGCATACGTTCAATTCAAAGGTAGAGCCATCATGTTCCAAGATAGGGGTCAATTACTCCTACTTAAGTTTGCGGAACGCCTTGCGGAGGCTGGAACCCTAGAAAGTATGCCTAAACTAGAAGGTAAGCGTATGTTTGCCATTTTTACCCCTAAAACAGGTAAAAAGAAATAGTTGCTCAAATAGGAGATTATCCATAATTTTGCATCCCAATTTCCCAAATGGCTCAACAAGTGTCTCGCCTGTGCAAGACCGCCAGTAGGGTGTAATCTTTAACTAGATTATTAACATGCCAAAGGTAAAAACAAACTCAAGCGCTAAAAAGCGTTTCAAAGTCACTGGTAGTGGTGAAGTTACTTTCCAAAAGCCGTTTAAAAGGCACATCTTAACCAAGAAATCTAAAAAACGTAAAAGAGCACTAAACAAAAAAGGTTTAGTTGGTTCTACTAACAAAGACTTCGTTCTTCGTTTATTACGCTTAAAAGGTTAATTTCTAGGTTCATTATTAGAAGTACCATTCACAAACAACATTATCAAACAGCAATTACCAATTAGGTAGGCGCTTTCAAACAAATTAATATGCCACGTTCAAAAAATGCAGTAGCATCGAGAGCTAGGAGAAAAAGAATTCTTAAGCAAGCTAAAGGGTTCTACGGTAAACGTAAAAACGTTTATACAGTAGCCAAAAATATCGTTGAAAAAGGTTTAACCTATTCTTATGTAGGTCGTAAACTTAAAAAGCGTGAATACCGTCAATTATGGATTGCACGTATCAACGCAGCGGTTAGACAAGAAGGACTTACTTACAGCCAATTTATCAATAAATTGAGCGTTAAGGGTATCGAACTTAACCGTAAAGTATTAGCAGACCTTGCTATGAATGAGCCAGCTAGCTTTAAGGCTTTAGTTGACCAAGTAAAATAAGGTAGCTTACTGTAAAAAAATAATATAAAAAACCGAGTAGTATATATACTGTTCGGTTTTTTTATTCGTTTATATAACTATTATTAGAAGTTTGTCGTTCACCCTTTTTAAAGCAACCGCGTAAATGAACAATTCTTATACCTCGCTCGTTAACCAAACATTCCACTTCCCGCAACCAGGGTTTGACCTAAATGATAATGGTTACTTACAATTCAATGATTTAGATTTAAAAAAGATCATTGAAAAGCATGGTACGCCACTAAAGTTAACTTACCTGCCTAAAATTGGCATGCAAATTAATAAGGCCAAAGACATGTTTAACGCGGCCTTTAAAAAACACAAATATGAGGGCGAATACTTTTATTGCTATTGTACCAAAAGTTCACACTTTTCATTTGTTGTAGAAGAGGCACTAAAGCACAATATTCATTTAGAAACATCTTACGCCTACGATATAGAAATTATCAATAGATTGTATCAACGTAGAAAAATTAATAAAGACACGTTCATTATTTGTAATGGCTATAAACAAAAGTCTTACACTTCACGTATTACCAAGCTTATCAATACTGGATTTAAAAATGTAATTCCAATTCTTGATAACAAAGAGGAACTGATGGCCTACAAACGTGGTGCCAAACAACCTTTTAAAGTAGGTATTAGAGTAGCCGCAGAAGAAGAACCAAACTTTCCTTTTTATACTTCAAGACTTGGTATTAGAGCTAAAGATATTTTAGAATTCTATGTAGATGAGATTGAAGGATTTGAAGATAAGTTTCATTTAAAAATGCTTCATATCTTTTTAAATAAAGGTATTAAAGATGATATTTATTACTGGTCAGAACTTAATAAAATCATTAACCTTTATTGCCAATTAAAAAAGATTTGTCCAGAGTTAGACTCCATAAATATTGGTGGCGGTTTTCCAATTAAACACTCCCTTGGATTTGAATATGACTATCAGTTCATGATCAATGAAATTGTGAGTAATATTAAAAAGGCTTGTAAAAAAGCTAAGGTACCTATGCCAAATATCTACACCGAATTTGGTAGCTACACCGTTGGTGAAAGCATGGCACATATTTATAGCGTTTTAGCTGAAAAAAATCAGAACGATAGAGAGTGCTGGTATATGATTGATTCTTCTTTCATTACAACACTTCCAGATACCTGGGGTATTGGCGAAAAGTTTTTGATGCTCCCAATTAATAAATGGGACAATGAATACCACCGTGTGGTTTTAGGTGGGATCACTTGTGATAGCCATGACTATTACGACTCCGAAGAACATATCAACGAAGTGTTTTTACCCAAACTAAAAACCCAAGATCCTAAAGACCAAGAATCCAATAAAGAACCACTCTATGTTGGGTTTTTCCATACAGGTGCTTATCAGGATCAAATTAGTGGTTACGGAGGTATTAAACACTGCCTTATTCCTTCTCCGAAACACGTTATTGTAGAAAGAGATAGAAACGGCAAGCTTGTAGAATGGGTATATGCTAAAGAGCAAACCGCTCAATCAATGCTTAAGATTTTGGGCTACCTGCGTTAAACGCCTCAAAAACGGTGCGAATAGTAGGGTAGGTTTTAAGTAAGTATTGAGGTAATTGTTCCATTGGAACCCACTCAATCTTTTCAATATCTTCCTCGGTTTGAGGAACGAGTGTTTCATTTGCTAAAGACTGCATCGCATACCAGTGCGTGTGTTTCTCCACTTCTTTACTAAGCCATTTATCATAGTAAGCATGAGTTGTGGTGCATATAAATGACCCAAGTTCAATGGATTTAAGTCCCGTTTCTTCCTGTACTTCCCTTATAGCACAATCTGGTATTGATTCACCAGCATCCAGCTTGCCTTTGGGTAGATCCCAAAAACCACGCCTGTATATGAGTAGTATTTCATCTTTACTGTTTCGAACAAGTCCGCCCGCTGCTATTATAATTGGAAGTTCCATTGTGCATCAAATGTCTACTATTTTTTGAATTGGACGTACAATTTATTCTAAATAGCCCCTAATTTTGAACTATGACAAACGAAATAGCCGTTGCAGAAAAATTGCTACAAGTAGCAGCCGTTAAATTAAGTCCAAACGATCCATTTACTTGGGCAAGTGGTTGGAAAAGTCCTATTTATTGCGACAATAGAAAAGTGCTTTCTTTCCCTTATGTGAGAGACTTTATTAAAAGTGAAATGTGTAATGTCATTTTTGAAAAATTTGGTGAAGCAGAAACATTAGCAGGGGTTGCAACAGCAGGAATTCCATGGGGTGCCATGGCTGCCGATCAACTCAAACTACCATATATCTATGTGAGACCAAAACCAAAAGAACACGGATTAGGCAATCAAATAGAAGGTGCATTTACACCGGGTCAAAAAGTACTCGTTATAGAAGATTTAATTTCTACAGGTAAAAGTTCGCTTCAGGTTGTGGACGTTTTAAGAGCGGCAGGAGCGGAAGTAGTAGGTATGGTAGCTATTTTTACCTACGACTTTGCACAAGCATCAGAGGCATTTACATCAGCCAATGTTCCTTTTGTATGCTTAACCAATTATCCATCTCTCATTTCACTTGCCGTAGAAAAAGAATACGTTACCAAAGAGCAAGAAAGTATTTTATTAGATTGGAGAAACAGTCCATCCACATGGACAGGAAAATAATACTATGAAAAAAATTATTGTTTTTGCAGCATTTATTTTTAGTTGTTATAGCGTAACTGCACAGTCTGCAAAAGCTGAGTGGGTTATTTTAAAATCCAACAATTTAAAATGTTGGGAGTGTAAAGATGTGTTAGACAAATACTTAACCAAGGAAAAAGAAAATACAGAAGGTGGTATTGTTCAGTGGAAAATTAATTTATTACAAGGGGAGGTGCGCATTCAGTTTTTACCCGATCGAACCAGTGCCGACGAAGTAAGGGTCGCAGTTAACAACGCAGGCTTTGACACTGATATTGATAAAGCATTAGACGAAGCGTATAAAAAATTACCACCAAGCTGTAAAAGGGCTACAGAGGGCGGTGGGCCTCAATTACGTAAGCCTTGCCACATCAAACCTTATTTATAAACTGATGGTTTGTTTTGTTTCGTAAGTGAACGGAACTTCAAAAAATATTGACCCTTTTCCAATTTTTGTTTTCCCTTTTACTTTTATAAGTACCTCTTTATTCATAAGTAAAGAAAAGGCGTTTTTAAATACGCCACCCATGGCCACGCGCATACGTGAGGGGAGTTCAAAGTTTTGTTTTTTTGGAATATGCATGAGCGTATCGAGTGCATATTTACCCAGATACCGGTTGTCGATATAAACATCACAGTCAACCTTTTTTAAATCTACTTTAAAATTATTAGGATTGTAATACACTAGATTTAAAGACAAATCGAGGTATTCAAACCCAACATTATTAACCTTCACATTATTGAGCCCTTTATATTCAAATCCTTGAGGTGTGGAACAGCTCAATAAAACAACCAGTAGCAAAGAATAAAATAGATAAATTCGTTTCAATTGAATTATTTTGCACAAAGATATATGCATAGCTGAAGGGAACTAATTATTCCTGTTAAAATTAATACATGTTACCATTACGAATTGAATCTCAATATTTTGGGTCGATCCAGTATATCAAACAAATTGCATTGGCAAGGGATACTATAATTGATGTACATGAACCTTTCAAAAAAATGAGTTTTCGTAATAGAACCACTATTATCAGTGCTCAAGGACCACTCTTATTGACGGTACCATTGAAGGCAGGTAGAGATCAAAAAACGCCAATGAACGAGGTTAAAATTTGCTATGGGCAAAACTGGACTAGTAAACATATAAAAACACTTAGTTCTTGTTACAAAAGATCCCCCTTTTTCGAATATTACGAAGAAGGAGTTAGCCAAATCTTAAATAAACGGCAACCCTATTTGATAGACTTAAATATGAGCATATCATATTGGTTGGAAAAAGTGCTTAAAACAAATTTTAACATTTCAAAATCAACGGCAGAAATCCCTTATTTAGACCCTTATTTTATTGAAGCTAGAGATAGTTCTACGAACCCTAAAGCTGCTCTACATATTGCAAATCAAGTATATCCACAGGTATTTTCGGACAAAATTGAATTTCTCCCAAATTGCAGCATTTTAGACCTACTTTTTTGTATAGGCCCATCCGCCAACATTTATTTGAAAGACAGTACTTTATAGTGTTTTTGCATCCTAATTTTTAGTAAATTTAATTCCGAAAATTAAACTTTATAAGTAATTAAGTGTCAAAGCGCAGCAATATGATGTGTCGTAAATACAAGCTATTTTTTATTTTTATATGTCTACTTAGCGGCACAGTATATGCTCAAGATTATTCCAATAAGGGTACTGATTTTTGGCTGGGTTATGGTTATCACGTAGGTATGTTTAACAACAATACGACGGGTGGACCACAAGAAATGATCTTATATTTAACTTCCGATAAAAATGCAAAAGTTACTGTAGAAATTCCAGGAGTTGGGTATACTGCTACCTACACCGTTACAGCCAATCAAACAACACTTTCAAACCCACTTCCAAAAACTGGAGCCCAAGATGCTCGAATTAATTCAATTGGGCTTTTAAAAAGAGGCATACATATAACATCGGATGTACCCATTGTTGCTTATGCGCATATTTATAATCAAAGTGTTTCAGGCGCCAGCTTATTATTCCCAACCAATACACTCGGTAAAGAATACTATTCTGTAAATTTTACGCAACAGTCTAATGAAAACAACAATTCAAATTCATTTTTCTTTGTTGTTGCCACAGAAGATAACACGACCATCGAAATCACACCTTCTGCAGCGAATGTTAATGGTTTAGCGCCAGGAGTTGCAACCACCATACCTGTTACGCTAAATCAGGGTGATGTATATAGTGTTTTTGGAACAGTATCTGGAAGATTGGGTACCGACTTAACAGGCTCGAAAATTAGATCTATCAGTACAGCAGGTTCTGTTGGGTGTAAAAAAATTGCAGTATTTTCAGGAGCTGGAAAAATTAGTATTGGTGGAAATGGAACAGGCAGTGCCGATAATTTATTTGCACAATCATTACCGTCTGTTGCATGGGGTAAAAAATATTTGACAGCGCCAACAGGATCACAACCCAACAACTACTACCGTATTTGTGTGGCAAACCCAAATACGATTGTAAAATTAAATGGATCCATTATTCCCAATAGCAGGTTAATAAATGGTTTCTATTATGAATTTTTTAATGGAAATTTTAATGGTGTTAATGCATCAACAAATCCAGCAATTCCAAATGTGATTGAAGCAGACCTGCCTATAACTGTTGCGCAGTATATGACAACACAAGGTGTAGATGGAAATCCTAATGTGGCGCCAGGTGGTGATCCAGAAATGATTTATTTAAGTCCTGTCGAACAAACAATTAATAATATTACACTATACTCTGCTAACAGATTTAATATTTTACAGAGCTACATTAATGTGATTTTAAAAAAGGGAGGAGAAAATAGTTTCACACTAGATGGAGTTTCACAAACCGCCAATTTTTTAACACATCCTGGAGATGCGAATTACAAATATGCTATTTTAAAAGTGAATGCAGGAAACCATAACTTGTACTCAGATACAGGATATAATGCCATTGCCTATGGATTTGGTTCTGCCGAAACCTATGGATATAATGCAGGTACAAATGTTAAAGACTTTTCTCAAACAGCTTCATTTCAAAATCCATTTGGTCGTATAGATTCGGCAGTAACTTGTATCAATACACCTGTATCATTTTCGGTGCCACTTAATTTCACACCCAGCAGTGTTAAGTGGGATTTTAGCGCTGCAAAAAATATTACACCTTCTGCAGTAATAGGTCCTACATCGAATCCTACACCCGATAGTACCATTTTTGTGAATGGACAAAATATAAAATATTATAGCCCAGGACAATCATTTTCATTTACTGCAGCTAATACAAATGCATTAAGAGATACTATAAAAATGTACACTACATCCACAACGCCAGATGGTTGCGGTAGTACAGAGCAGGTTGTAAATATTCCTGTAAAAGTAAATGAAAAGCCAGCTTCCAATTTTACATTAACGCATGCTGGCTGCTTACAAGATTCTGTTTTCATTACAGCTCCACCAACAAATGCTGTAAAGTGGTTATGGGATTTAGGTAATGGAACCAACCTCGTTAATTTTTCAAATACGATTACCCCAATTAGATATCCAGTTGCTAATAATTATACGATAAAATTAAGGGTGGTTTCAGATATTGGATGTGCATCAGATGATGCAACTGCAACCGTTAATATTTCAGATAAACCAGTTGCAAATTTCACCGCACCATCAATTACTTGTATCAATTCAGCCATAAAATATACGGATGCATCTACAATAGGAGTGGGTACTGTTGCAAAATGGATTTGGAATACAGACAACGGATCAGGTGCTTATACCAATACAACAAACGCAGATCAACTTGTAAACTATACAAGTTTTGGCACTAAAGATGTTCGTTTGTTAGTAGAATCTAGTACTGGGTGTAAGAGTGATACATTTAGATTAGCTAATCCTGTTTTTATTCATACATTACCTAAGCCAGGATTTATCATTCCTGAAGTGTGCTTAAATGATGCAAATGCTGTTTTTACAGATAGTACAAGCTCTGCGGATGGTGCTACTAACTTTTCGTATCAATGGAATTTTAATGCAGGAGCACCAGCTATTACACCTGGGCCTACTTATACACCTGCGCAGTTAACAGCAAAAAATCCTTCCTTAAAATA
>CAMAQW010000079.1 GCA_945860335.1 Sediminibacterium ginsengisoli
AAAAAGAAAGTGAGACTTAGTTATCATTTCACAAAATTTACCGATTACAATACCAACAAACTACATGTGGCTGTGTTTTTTACCAATATCACTGATATTATAAGAGCAGAGCAGGAACATCAAAAAGCAGAACGTGCAGCCCGCAGACTCAGTCAATTAAAATCAAATTTTATTAACCTGGTTTCTCACGAATTAAGAACGCCCTTATCCATTATTTTATCGAGTGCCGAAATTTTGGAAATGCAAGCTGCCAATCAGTTTCAAAAAATACCTGTAACCACTTCAAAATACCTCACTAGAATTATTAGTCAAGTAGATAAAATGACCAAGCTACTCACCGACTTTTTACTCATCAGCAAAATTGAATCGGGCAACCTAGCCCTGCAATTAAGCAGTTGCAATGTGGTATCTATTTTACATAAAGTGGTTGCAGAGTCATTTATGCCCTACAAAGACGGTCGAAATGTAGAGGTAAAAACAAAGGGGGAGCGAAAACTGCAAATTGCTGATAGCAATATGCTACAAATGATATTTGAAAATTTGCTTTCAAACGCATGCAAATATTCGTCCGGTAAGCCAGCGCCAAAGGCTCAAATTCGTTTTCAAAAAAACAAATGGACACTACTAATAGTTGATGCTGGTATTGGAATGCCTGAAAAATATAAAAGAGAAATATTTACTGCTTTTGTGAGAGGTAGCAATGTAGGAAATATTGAAGGCACCGGACTTGGCCTGATGCTTGTACACTACCTCGTGCAACAACACTTAGGGCAAATTCACATAAAAAGTAGTATCCATAAAGGAACAGCCATATTAATTAGTTTCCCACTAAATACATTTGAATGAAAAAGATATTAGTTATTGAGGACGAGCAAGACATTAGAGATTCCATTCAAGAAATTGTTGAAATGGCTGGATACGCCGTTACTCCCATTGCAAATGGCGCAGCAGGTATTAAGGCGCTGATGCACAACCCCTTTGATTTAATTATTTGTGATATCATGATGCCCGAAATGGATGGATTTTCATTACTTACTACTTTAAAAAAAGATCCAACTTTTGTTACACCCTTTATTTTTTTAACGGCTAAAGTACAATCTAACGATTTACGAACCGGCATGAATTTAGGGGCCGATGACTACTTGCATAAACCCTTTAAAAGCAAAGATTTACTGAGTGCCATAGAAACCCGACTCTCTAAACATGAAAAATTAAACCAACTACAAAGCCAAAAAGCGGCGATGCTGGAAAAAACCATCGAGCTCATGGTAGGTCACGAATTTAAAACACCCATGAATGGGATTATTAATTTTAACACCCTCATTGCCGAAAATGCAATAAGTATCAATAATGAAAAATTAAAAAGCCTTTGCAGTTACTTACATATTAGTGCCGAAAGGCTAATAAATACCTATGACAAAATAAACACCTATTATACGCTTCAAAAAGCGCTACACTTACATGAAATGCCGGAAACCGGCGAACCTGATCCGCATCATATCATTGACGTAATCAAAAGTGTCTTGCACAAATATGACAGAGTCAAAGATCTAGATTACACAGAGCCAAAACCGCCCTTGTTTTTTTCTAAACTGATTCATACGGCAGCAAAAGAATTAATTGAAAATGCGTGCAAATTTTCGGAAAAAGGGACACCCATTGTAGTTCGTATTTTTGAGGATACCACGGGCAGTAATATAAGTGTCGCCAACACCACAAGGCACACAACTGCAGAAGCACTCAATCAATACCGCCTATTTGAACAGCACCATAGAGATGTGGCAGAGCAACAGGGGCTAGGGATTGGCCTTGCCATTACCAAACTAATTGCTAGTATTTATAAAGGAAGTATCGTATTCGATGAAGTTGAAAGTGAAACCTCGGTTCGTGAAATTATTGCCCTTTTGCACTTACCTAATAGCTAAAACCACATGCTTTATTTTTTTACGTTTCCAGGTATACGTAATATGAATTTTTTGATCTGCTGTTTGTATTACATACGGGTAAGAAAATTCGGCACCTACTTCGTTTTCTAATTCAAGCAAGGGCTCCCAATTTTTTCCATCTTTTGAAATAGCCACATTAAGTGGTGACCTACTTGGCGCTTTACAATTGTTGTAAACAAGTAAGTGTCTTCCGTCTTGTAATGTAATGGCATCAATACCCGAATTATTATTAATTAAACCTGTTTGCTTAAGCGCTGACCAAGTTTTCCCATTGTCATAACTCCAGGTTTCATTGGCCGTTCCATTTTGACTTCTAGTAAGTGCTTGTAAAATTTGATTACTGTGTCTCAACATTGTAGGCTGTATTCCGGTAATGGGGTTTGCGTCATTAAGGTCTGGTCCCTTGGTCCAGGTTTTACCAACATCGGGGGTATACTCGAAATGCACTTTCCATCCATTTTTTTCGGTGCTTGACGGACATACCAGCATGCCGTCTATTTCATATGGCTGGTTTCTAATAGGTCCTAAAATGCCATCTGATAAGCGCTCTGGCTTACTCCAGGTAACACCATAATTGGTTGATCTTTTCATCCAACCCGTCCAGCCCTGAACATTGGGTCCAATTTTATAAAAAAGTAGTAGCTCGTTTTTGGATGTCAAAAACAAAACGGGGTTATAACAAGCATACCTAATGGAATCGTTTATAAAACCATCTGCAATTAGGGTTGGGGTTGACCACCGATTATTAATAAACCAACTTGCATAAATATTTACATCCCTATCGCCTTCAAATTTTCCGCCAAACCAAGCTGCCATAATTCCTTTTGGTGTTTCCACAATGGTGGACGCATGACAGGATGCAAAGGAAGCAGTATCGTATATGAACTGACTGGAGCTTACCGTTTGCGCGCGCACCAAAGAAGAAATGCAGATAAAAAATATGAAAAGGGACTTTTTGATCATAGCATTTTATTTCAAAGGCTTTGTTTGTAATAACAATTCCATCATTTTTTCGGCAGCGATCGTTGCTTTCATTTTTAAAAATGCGGTACTGGTATTATCTCCAACCTCATAAGTAATAGCCTCAGCTTCTAATTCGCGATCAAACCACCCTTTCGAAACGTTAGATCCATTACCCGATGCCTTTGCATTTATTTTATACCCTGGTATCGTTTGTTCGAGTGCTTTAAGCCAAGCATTTACAAAACCAGGCGCATTAGAACGTTGATCGTCCGTGTTGGTGTAAAACACATCATTCCAAGTCGAATGAAAATCGATCGCGAAATAAATTTTAGCATCCTGCTTTTTCAATGTATTTACCATATAATCACGTATGGCTTTTGTTTCAGGCTGTTTAAACAATTCCCAGTCTCTGTTTAAATCAACACCTGCCATATTATGACGCCAATGACCCTGATCAACACCATCAGGATTAACGGTTGGAATAACGATCATTTCAAAACGTTCGAGAAATTTTTTTGAAAGTACCGACTCATCAAGCACCTTATTTACAAAATATTGCATCGCACTATAGCCTGTAACTTCAGGTGGATGCTGCCTACTCAGTACTACAACAATTTCTTTTCCGGACGCCCCTTTAGTATGTAAACTAAATATTGGATTGTTATTGATGCTATTTCCAATAACCTGCTTTTGTATGATTGGATGCTTTGCCATACTATCCACCCATACATAAGAAGAAGGTAAATCAATTAATTCCTGTGCCGCAATGATGGTGGTATCATTTGCAGTAAGCGCCACATTAAATGACGCTACTGTACTATCATTATTTAAAAACACTTCGTCAATTCGGTTCCACTTTTTCCCATCAATACTTGATTTAGGATTGTATCGATGAGCAACATGCTGGTAAACCAACTGTAAATGAACTGTCTGACTTTTATTAGACCAAAGCTTAAACGCATACCATGGGCTAGGATTGATTGGATTATTTTCAGGCAAAACCATCAAACTATAAGTAGCATCATTTACCGCTTTTACATGGTTTAAACGGGCAGCAGAAAATTGATTGCTAAAACCGATTGCACCGTTTTGAAAAATAAAATCTTTTTTTTCTTGAACGTTTACAGTTGCGTTTTTAGGGGTTTTTACAGACGAAGTAATTGCAGTATTCGTTGTTTTACAACTAGTGCCTACAAATACGATGATTGCAAAAAATAAACATACTGTAACATTTTTCATACTATTGGAATATTATTTAAATGACCAAGTATTTACATCCATTAAATGTCCGTTTTTCTATTTTCCAATGCAAAACTTAGAGAAAATATAATCGAGCTGATCGTCGTTGGTGATTTCGCCGGTAATGAGTCCTAAATAATGGAGACATTGTCTAATATCGAGTGCTAGTAAATCGCCAGTGATTTTGGCAGACAATCCTGCAGATACATCTTGCAATGAAGCTTGCAGTTTTAACAGCGCATCTTGGTGTCTGGCATTGGTAACTACGGTAGACTCTGTTTGAACATCGCCACCAACTGCTTTTTGAACCAATGCATTTTTAAGTGTATCAATGGCTAGTTTATTTTTAGCAGCAATACAAACAATAGAATCGGTCGCTTCCAATACCGCAAGTTTTTCGGGTGTAATGCTATCTATTTTATTAGCAACCAGCACATGCTTAATGCCTGTAGTTGTTAGTTCTTTTGCAACTACTTCAATATCTTCTATACTTGTTGTTGCGGCATCAAAAAGATACACCACTAGATCTGCGGCATTCATTTTTTCGAGACTTTTAGCAACACCAAGTTGTTCAATCACATCATCGGTTTGCGTGCGAATACCTGCCGTATCAATAAGTCTAAATAAAACGCCTTCAATATTTAACACTTCTTCGATGGTGTCTCGTGTAGTGCCCGCAATATCGCTTACAATAGCCCTGTTTTCATTTAAAAGCGCATTGAGCAGTGTTGACTTGCCTGCATTTGGCTTGCCAATGATGGCCACCTGCACGCCATTTTTTATTACGTTGCCTAATGCAAATGAATTGATGAGTTGTTGGGTAGCTTGCTGCAATTCGTTAACAGTGCTGTGCAGTGCCGAGCGGTTGGCAAACTCTACATCTTCTTCTGCAAAATCCAATTCGAGTTCTATAAGTGCCGAAAATTTTATCAACTGTTCTCGCAGGTACGCTAGATCGGTGGAGAATCCACCGCGCATGGTATGTATAGCTGCACGCTTACTAGCTTCCGAATTACTGGCTATCAAATCTGCTACAGACTCTGCTTGCGCCAAATCTAATTTGCCATTTAAAAACGCGCGCTGTGTAAATTCACCTGCTTTTGCAAGCCTTGCGCCGCGCGCTGTTATGGATGCAATAATTTGAGATTGTATATACGCAGATCCGTGACAACTAATTTCGATAACGTCTTCACCAGTGTATGATTTAGGACCTTTAAATAGAGACAAAACCACTTCATCAAGCACTTTGTTTTGGTCTTTTAACAAGCCCACTACAATCGTATGCGAAGCTTGCTCCAATAAATTTTTAGAAGGAAACAAATCATTTAAAATGGAAAAAGTTTGTTTGCCACTTACCCTTATCACACCAATGGCACCCATGCCGGGTGGTGTAGCAAGTGCTACGATAGTATCATCCCAATCAATTACATGACTTGCCACCGGCTATAAGTTTTGTCAAAAGTACACGAAATGAAATGAAAACAAAAAGCCACCGAAATTCGGTGGCTTTTTATAGATACAAGTGTATCAAATTATTCTTCAGAAACCATGAATGTAATAGATTGTCTGTGACGATAAATTACGTTTCGGCCGTTTTGAACAGCTGGTTTCCATGATGGACCTTTTTTAATTACACGAACTGCTTCGTCTTTGGTTCCGTAACCTGGATCATTTTCTGCTTGTACTTCAGAGATACCGCCGTTTTTATCAACGATAAATGATACAATAACAGTGTATTTTCCGGGAGGTGCTCCGTTATCTACAGGTAAATCACGGTTAAGGTTACGCTCAAGGTACTTAGCCCATGCAGTTAATCCACCAGGGAACTCTGCAGGAATTTGTACCACGGTAAATACTTTATCGTAATCTTCTTCTTTTGGTGCTTCTACCGTACCAGTACCTTTTTCTACTGGAGGAGCCACAATACCATCATCTTTAGCACCTTCTTGGTTGATAGTACCAATTTTGGTGTCTTCCAATTTTTCAACCTCTTTGATTTCATCTTCTGGCTTTACTTCTTCATCCTTCACAATTTTTGGAGGAGTGAATTTGGCCATTTCGATTTTTGGAGGCTCTTGTTTTGGTGGTGGTGGCGGTGGCGGTGGTTCAGCCTTTTTTTCTTCTTTTACATTTTCCAAATTAACGTCTTCAACAATAATTTGAGATTTGCCTTTAGAAGATGAATTAGCAATGATAGAACCAACGAACAAAAGAAGGCAAATGGCAAAAGTACCAGCGAGGGCAATTTTGACACGCTTTTCGTAGGTGCGTCTTAAATCATAAGCACCGTACGCTTTATTTTTACCCTCGAAAATAATATCGAGAATATCCGCTGTTAATATTTTGTTTACGTCCATGATCGGTTCTTCTTTAAATAATTAGTTTGCTGGTGCAGCGTTTGCAACAGATATTTTAACGAGCTCTTCTTCTTGTTTTGATATATCAACTAATGCATAACGCTTTAACACGTTGATAGTCATTTCGTCTAAGATATCAACCACGTTTTTATACGTGCTTTCAGAAGATGCTTTTAACACCACTACCAAATCCTTTTCGGGTGTGCGGCTTTTTTTATCAAGCAACACTTCACGAATCCCAGAGAAGTTTGAAGACTTAAAGTTAGAAGCAGTGTTGTCTAGTTGACCTTCGTAGTAAAAAACAGTATTGTCTTTCCCTAATAAAAGTGTGATAACACCTGACTCTTTGGCTTTATTTTGTTCTTCTGGCTTATCTGCATCCTTTGGCAACATGAGTTTCAGCGCAGTTGGCTGGCTCATGGTTGTGGTGAAAATAAAAAATGTAATGAGTAGAAAACCCAAGTCAACCATGGGTGTTAGGTCAACGCGGGTAGATAGCTTCTTCCCTTTTTTGACCCCGGGGCCCTTTTTATGACCCCCGCCACTCGATGTATCCATTTCTGCCATGATAGTAGCATTTAATTTTCGTGAATGATATATTGTCTATTCTTCTCTCTTCTCACCCGCCATAGTAAGTTTCCATAATTCAGAACCGGTTGGAACACTTTCTGGATTGGTTACCATTTGGAACTTCTGTTCGTCGTTCTTTTTGAAAGCATCGATCACCGCTTTAAATGCAGGGAACTTTGAAGCATTATCGCCTTTTACTAAAAGATTCATTTTCTTACCTAAATACGCATCTTTAATAACACGTACCCAAGTATTTAATTGATTGTCTGCAGAATCTTTTACTGGAATACCTGGTAACAGGTCTCCTTTGCGTTTTTCTTCAGGGATTTGAAGGAATGAAGCAAGGCCGCTAAACGGTGCACCAAAAAATCCAGCTTTTTTAAACGCGTTAACGTCTACGCCAAGATTCATGGTTGAGTTTAGTGTATTAGCCACTACTTCTTTAATTTGTTCATTATCCATCGTAAGAAAAACTTTCCCGTCTTTGTCAATTGTTATCAAAACAACGTCTTTATCTGGAGCTACTTTTGCTGCTACCGAACTTGGTGTGGTAACTGCGATTGCTTCGGCAGGTTTAAACTTTGTTGTTAAGATAAAAAACGACAATAGAAGGAACGCCACATCACACATAGCCGTCATGTCTATGTTGGTGCTCTTACGTGGTAATTTGGCTCTTCCCATTGTTAATAATTTATTAGGTTCTCAGATTAAAATTCAAAACATTGTGCTTTACAAAATAGTTGATAT
>CAMAQW010000080.1 GCA_945860335.1 Sediminibacterium ginsengisoli
CCTTTTTTCATACTTTTGCACCCCCGAATTCATTAAACCATCGGGGTTATTTTATGCAAATTTTCCGTAAACAATTAAACGCAGATGCTCAGGACAGCACTGGTGCCGAGGCAACAGCTGTAACTGCGACAACAAATGCCCCTGAAGCAGCGCCAGTTGTAGAAACTGCGCACGACGATTTTGACTGGAGCATTGACAAACGTAACGTAAGTCATTATGCCGAAGCAGAAAGACAAAAGTATGATAAAGTGTATGATGACACTTTCGTACAAATCCAAGATGGCGAAATCATGAATGGTATCGTTGTTGCTTTAACTAAAACAGATGTTGTAATCAACATTGGTTTTAAAAGTGATGGCCTTATTTCTTCTAACGAATTCCGTGATCTTCAAGGATTAAAAATTGGTGATGAAGTAGAAGTGATGGTTGTTGAAAAAGAAGACCGTCAAGGAAACTTACACCTTAGCCGCAAATCTGCGCGCATCTTCCGTGCTTGGGAAAGAATTATGGAAGTGCACAAAACAGGTGAAGTGGTTACAGGTACTGTTACCAGTAAAACTAAAGGTGGCTTGATCGTTGATGTATTTGGTATGGAAACTTTCTTACCAGGTTCTCAAATTGACGTGAAGCCAGTTACTGATTACGATCAGTTTGTTGGTAAAACAATGGAATTTAAAGTTGTAAAAATCAACGAAACCATTAAGAACGCAGTTGTATCACACAAAGCCCTTATCGAAAGCGATATCGAAGCACAACGTGCAGAGATCATGAGCAAATTAGAAAAAGGTCAAGTGTTAGAAGGTGTTGTTAAAAACATCACTGACTTTGGTGCATTTATGGACTTAGGTGGACTTGATGGTTTATTATACATCACTGATATTTCATGGGGTCGTATCTCTCACCCTAGCGAAGTGGTGAAGATGGATCAAAAATTACAAGTGGTTGTATTAGACTTTGATGATGACAAAAAACGTATCAGCTTAGGTCTTAAGCAATTAACTCCACACCCTTGGGATGTATTACCAGAAGGACTTTCAGAAGGTTCTGTGGTGAAAGGTAAAGTCGTAAACATTGAAGATTATGGTGCGTTCTTAGAAATTCAACCAGGTGTTGAAGGTCTAGTTCACGTATCTGAAATTACATGGGCTAACACACCAATCAACGCAAAAGAATTCTTTAAGTTACAAGATGAGTACGAAGCTAAAGTGGTAACACTTGATAAGGATGCACGCAAAATGAGCTTATCTATTAAGCAAATGAGCCAAGATCCTTGGAGCAGTATCGAATCTAAATTCCCTGAAAACAGCAAGCACAAAGGTCTTGTTAAAAACATTACTCCTTATGGTGTTTTTGTTGAAATGGAGCCAGGTATTGGTGGTATGATTCACATCAGCGATTTAAGCTGGTTAAAGCGTTTCAATCACCCTTCTGACTACACTAAAGTGGGCGATGCAATTGATATCATTATCTTAAGCATTGATAAAGAAAACAGAAAATTACAATTAGGTCATAAGCAATTAGAAGAAGATCCTTGGACTGCATTAGAAGAAACTTTTGCAATTGGATCTGTTCATGAAGGTACCGTTACCCGTAAGGATGACAAAGGTGCACTTGTACAATTACAATATGGCTTAGAAGGATTCGTACCTAACCGTCACTTGAACAGAGAAGATGGTACGCAGGTAAAAGCAGATGATACAGCGAAGTTTATGGTGATCGAATTTGATCGCAACGAAAAGCGTATTGTGTTATCACATGCTCGCCTTTGGGAACAAGTAATAGCTGAAGAAAAAGAAGTAGCTAAGAAAGAAGCCAAAGCGGAATCAGACAACACCAAGAAGGCAGTAAAGGCGGTTCAGTCTAAAGTAGAGAAGTCTACCTTAGGTGATTTGAGCGCACTTGCTGACATCAAGGCTAAATTGCAGGAAGGTGAAGGCGGGAACTAATTAGTCCCCTTTCATTAGGAATAGGTCAAAAAGCTGTCTAACCACCCGGTTAGGCAGCTTTTTATATTTTTCTTAACTAGTTGATAGTCAATATCCGAAATCAAATTTCTAATTTGCTAACAATTAACTAATTTTGCCAACTTGTATGAATAGAATTGTAATTGTTTTTTTGGCGGCTTTTATACTGGTTTCCTGCTCCTCAAAGTTTTCTAAAATCTTAAAGAGCAAAGACGTCGAGTATAAGTATAAGATGGCGGAGCAGTTTTATGCTAAAAAAGATTACAGCAAAGCACAAGTATTGTACGAAGATATTTTTCAGGTGATGAAAGGTACCCCTCGTTACGAAGACATGTATTACAAATTCGCGTATTCTTATTATTATCAAAAAGATTACTCGAACGCCGAAAACTTGTTTAAGAATTTCTTGGAAAACTTTCCGAGTTCTAGCAAGTTGGAAGAAATAGAATACATGCGAGCGTATTCGTTCTTTAAAGAATCACCAAAAGTAGATTTAGATCAAACCAATACCAATAAAACCATGCAGTTAATGCAGGTATTTATTAATGGTCATCCAGGTTCTAAGAGAGTGCTGGATGCAACAGAAATTATAGATCAGTGTAGAGAGAAGTTAGAAGAAAAAGAATTTAAAGCAGCACAGCTTTATTTAAACTTAGGTTATTATAAAGCAGCAGCTGTGGCTTTTGGTAATGTGTCTGATAATTTTCCGGATTCAAAAAAAGCGGATTTATATAAGTACCAAGTAGTGGTATCTTATTATAAATATGCCGAAATGAGTTACGAAGAAAAGCAACAAGAGCGTTATGCAAAAGTGATTGTAGAAGCAGATGATTTTTTAGAACGCTACAATACAAGTAAGTATGTGGCTGATGTAAATAAATACAAAACAGCATCTTCAAATTATTTAAACAATACAAAAAAATGAGTAAGCTAAGAAGACAATTAAGTGCCAACACACCAAGTGTTGTTGAAACGAAGAGCCTAATAGATATTAAAGCAAAAACTGGTAATTTATACGAGTCTATTGCGATTGTAGCACGTAGAGCCAATCAAATCAATGTATCTATCAGAGAAGAATTGCACAACAAATTGGAAGAGTTTGCTAGCCACACTGATAGCCTAGAAGAAATTCATGAAAACAAAGAGCAAATCGAAATCTCTAGAGCTTACGAGAAAATGCCTAACCCAGCAATTTTAGCAACACAAGAATTTATGGAAGGCAAAGTGTATTACAGAAAAAACGAAGACAACGATTTATTCCGTTAATTCAAGCAAATCTATTTTATATAAAAGACAGTGTAATAACTGTCTTTTTTTGTTATTTTAGAGTACGTTATTTGGTCCAATATGAAGGTTGCTAAAACAGTATTTGTCTTTTTGTTGGTGCTCGTTTTTTCGGGTGCTAAAGCCCAGGAATTACAGGCTAGGGTAACTGTACTGTCAAATAGGGTAGCCACAACGGTAGATCGTAAAATATTTGCAACATTACAAACGCAGTTAACCAATCTACTCAACAATAGAAAGTGGACTTCAGATTTGTACAAGCCACAAGAAAAAATTGAATGCAGTTTTATAGTTAACATCGAGTCCATTGTTGAAACCAATGTATACAAAGCTACACTGAGCATTCAGGCAGCGCGTCCCGTGTATGGATCTAGTTACAAAGCAAGCATGGTTAATTTTCAGGACCCAGATGTTACGTTTAAATACCAAGAATTTCAGCCACTTGAATTTAATGAAGCTAGGGTTCAAGGAACAGATGCTGGCACCGCTAATTTACCGGCTATTTTTGCATATTATGCTTATATGATTATTGGTTTAGATTATGATTCCTTTGCCCTTAAAGGCGGAGAACCGTATTTTAGAAAAGCCTTAAACATTGTAAATAATGCGCCCGAAGGAAAAGGCATACAAGGCTGGAAAATGTTTGATGGACTTCGCAACCGTTTTTGGCTCGTAGAAAATGTAACCAATGCCCGTAACAATGTCATTCACGATATATTTTACGGTTATTACCGAAATGGTTTAGATCATTTGATTGACAACGAAACGCTTGCGCAAAGCTCAATATTAGCAGTGCTTATTCAACTGCAAGCTTTTGCGCAAGACAACCAAAATAGCATGATTCAGCAGTTTTTTTTACAAAGTAAATACACTGAATTATCAGGCATTTTTAAAAAGGCAAAAGCAGCCGAAAGGGTAAAAGCCACCGAATTATTAACGGTACTTGATCCTACCAATGCGCCAAAATACAAAGAAGCACTTCAATGATCCACCGTACCATTTATATACTAGCATTTGCATTTGTACTTCTTGTTTCCTGTAATAGCGGGACGCCCAAAAATGTATTACCCGTTAATACCATGAAGGTAGTTATGTTTGATATGCTTAAGGCCGATGAATGGTATGCACGAAAACTAGCCGGAGATACGCTCATGTTAAGGATTAAAGATGATATCCCTTTATACGAGCAGGTGTTTGCGGTGCACAAGCTTACCAAAAAAGATTTTTTTGATAGTTATCATTATTACGAGGCACATCCTATAGCGTATAAAGAGCTAGTGGATTCACTGGAGTCATTTGCCAACATGCAAAAGCTAAAAACCATAAAAAAATAAACAATATTTATTCATACTTGTTACAATAAAAAACAAAAAACCATGAGTTTAACAACTGGCACCTCAGCCCCTAATTTTAGTTTATTTGACACCGATAAAAATCAGGTTCATTTAGCAGATCAAAAAGGTAAAAATGTAGTTTTATTATTTTTTCCTTTAGCATTCACTGGTGTTTGTACCACAGAGCTTTGTTCTATCAGAGACAATATTGCGGTATACAATAATACAAGTGCTTCTGTATTTGGCGTTTCAGTAGATTCTTTATTTGCCCTAGGTAAGTTTAAAGAAGAGCAAAACCTAAACTTCCCTTTATTAAGCGATTTTAACAAAGAGGCTGCTAAGGCATTTGGCGTTTTATATGATGTATTTCCTGCATTTGAAATGCAAGGTGTTAGCAAGCGTGCTGCTTTTGTAATTGACAAAGAAGGTGTTATTCAGTACGCCGAAGTTTGCCCAACACCTGGTGATTTACCAAACTTTACAGCAATTCAAGAAACCCTTGCTAAACTAGCTTAATTTAGTTTGTTGTATCTTTGTACTATTAGTTCAAAAGCATGCAAAAAAAGAACTTCATTATAGTTGGTATATTATTTATCATTACCTCCAGTTTTACACCTGGAGGTAATGGTTTTTATGACTCTTTTTTTAGCGCACCTGCAACCGCTAAAGTGATTCGCTTTTATCCCAACCCTGCTACCACAGTTATCAACTTTGAATTTGATAAATCGGTAGCGTCTACAAGCGTCATCGCAATCTATAGTTTTTATGGAAAAAAAATGAGCGAGCAGCGTTTATCAACGAATAAAGTAAGCTTTATTTTAGACGATAATTACACCCGCGGCTTGTATGTTTTTCAACTCCGCGACCAAGCAGGCAGGCTCATTGAGTCTGGTAAATTTCAAGTAAACAAGTAGTTTATTTATCTGTTACTTCAACAATTAAAAATTTTAAATAATTGGTATTTTCCATGCCCCAAATAATGGGATGGTCAGACGCTTGCGCTTGAAACGTAACTTGTCTAATTTTTTTGCGCGCATCTTTTGCTGCCATTTCGATGGTTTGTAAAAACAGTTCGGGTTGAACGAGATTGGTGCAACTTGATGTCACTAAAAAACCACCATTTCTAATTAATTTCATACCACGTAAATTAATTTCTTTATACCCCGTGATTGCTTTTTGAATACTTTCTCTACTCTTTGTAAATGCAGGTGGGTCAAGCATTACAACGTCGTATTGTCTGCCATCTTTACCCCATTGCTTAAGCACATCAAATGCGTTCATCGCTTCAAATTTACAAATCGCATCCAGCCCGTTGAGTGCTGCATTTTTATTGGCTTGCGCTACAGCGTTTTCGGAAATATCTAAACCCAACACAGATTTTGCGCCATATTGTGCGGCATGAATTTCAAATGTTCCCGTATAGGTAAAAGCACCTAAAACGTCGGCACCTTTTACAATATGTTGAATGGCTTTTCGGTTGTCTTGTTGGTCTAAAAAGTAACCCGTTTTTTGTCCATTTTGTATATCTACATGAAAACGTAATCCGTTTTCATGGATAATAATATTTGTATCAAATGGCTCCGATAAAAAACCTTTTATTTGCGTAAGTCCTTCTAGTTCTCTTACAGGCACATCGTTTCTTTCGTATATTCCCTTGGGCGTAAAAATAGTATTGAGTGCTTCCACAATGGCAGGCTTCCAATGATCCATGCCTAACGACAAAGTTTGCAAAACAAAGTAGTCGTTGAACTTATCAATGATAAGGGCAGGCATTTGGTCCGCTTCGCCAAAAATAAGTCGACAATTTTCGGTGTAGCCTATTTTTTGACGGTAGGCCCATGCTTCTGCAATACGGCGGTGAAAAAAGGCAGCATCAATGGTTTCGGGCTTACGGGTGAGCAAACGTACTAGGATCTGTGATTTTGGGTTAATATAGCCACTACCTGCAAATTTACCATCGGCATAATGTACATCTACTGTGGCAGCAGGCTCAATTGGGCCATCAATTTTGTCTACTTCATTACCAAAAACCCAGGGGTGACCATTTGCGATACGCGCCGCAATCTTCTTTTTTAGAAACAACTTTGTCATGTCTGCGAAGATAAGGCGGATTAATCTGCCAATTTTTCCCTTTTCTTTGCAACGGCAAAATTTTTGCCATAATAAAGGGGTAAATCAATAAGCAATAGTTATGGAAGCGTCAACACCAAACGAAATGGAGCAAAATATTGAAAATGAGCTCAATACCGATGAAAATATACCTGGAACCGAGCATCTCAATGAGCCGGTTGCTGATGAAGATCCTATTACCAAGCTTGAGGCCGAATTGCAGGAGCAAAAAGACAAATACCTGCGTTTAATGGCAGAGTTTGACAATTATAGAAGAAGAACATCCAAAGAGCGTTTAGAGCTTATTCAAACCGCTGGTAAGGACGTCATTGTATCGATGCTTGACATTTTAGACGATTGTGACCGCGCCGAAAAGCAGTTGCAAAGTTCAGATGATATCGCAGTTCAAAAAGAAGGGATTCAACTCGTTTTTAATAAATTGCGTGCTACTATGTTAGCCAAAGGCGTAAAGGCGATGGAAAGTGTCCACGAAGAATTTGATGTTGAAAAGCATGAAGCCATTACTGAAATTCCTGCACCTTCAGAGCATTTAAAAGGAAAGGTAATTGATGATGTAGTTAAAGGGTATTATTTAAATGATAAAATTATCCGCTTTGCAAAAGTGGTAGTAGGAAAATAATTAAGCAATGGCAAAAAGAGATTTTTACGAAATATTAGGGGTATCTAAATCTTCATCTGCAGATGAAATTAAAAAAGCATACCGTAAAGTGGCGATGCAATATCACCCAGACAGAAATCCGGGTGATAAAGAAGCAGAAGATAAATTTAAAGAAGCCGCTGAAGCCTATGAGATTTTAAGTGACGCTGATAAAAAAGCAAAGTATGACAGGTTTGGTCATAATGCTTTTGGTCCGGGAATGGGCGGCGGTGCTTCTCATAGCTCTAATATGGATGATATCTTTAGCCAGTTTGGAGATATGTTTGGTGATGATGCTTTTGGTTCTTTTTTTGGTGGTGGAAGGTCAAGAGGTGGTGGGGGCAGGGCTGCAAGAGGACAGCGTGG
>CAMAQW010000081.1 GCA_945860335.1 Sediminibacterium ginsengisoli
GCTTGTGTAATTACATCTACATTTCCTGTTTGTACCGCAGGTCTAATAAGCGCGGTAGAAGAAGAAAAATCGGCGGCAATTTTACAACTTCTATTACACTGACCGCAATAAAAACATTCGCCTCTATCTTTATTAATTTGTTTGGTTAAAATAGATAAACGTGAAGGATACACGGGGATGCCTGCACTAATCGCTGCTTTTTTCATGTATAGTTCATGAAGCCTTGGTTTAGGTGGCGGTAAAAAAATACCATCCGGATCATTTTCTAATCCTTCATTGGTACCAAACACGCCAAGTAGTTGATCTATTTTATCGTAATAAGGTTTTACATCTTCGTAACCAATAGGCCAGTCGGCACCGAGGCCATCAATGCTATGACGTTTAAAATCTTTAGGACCAAAACGCAGTGAGATACGACCCCAGTGGTTGGTTCTTCCACCCATCATACGCGCACGCCACCAATCCCATTTTTGAGAACCTTCGGCCATGGTATACGGCTCACCATCAATTTCCCAACCCCAAAAACAACCATCAAATTCACCAAATGGACGGTATTTAGAACTAGCGCCTCTGCGCTTAGATTCCCATGGATTTTTTAATTGAGAAGAATGCTTTACTGGATCATAATCGGCACCTGCTTCTAATAAGCAAACCTTGAGTCCTGCACTCGCTAATACGTATGCTGCCATACCACCGCCAGCTCCAGAACCTACAATTACTGCATCGTACTGCTTTGCCGTTTTTTTAATTTGAAATTCTCCCATATGAAAAGGTTTTTCTAGTAAAAGTTAGGAGGAATGAAAATAAGATTTTTTGAGCAAAAAAAACCGCTCCAATTGAATTTGGAGCGGTTATGTGAAAATTGATTCAAACTCTGTTTAACTAGCTACAACCCATGCTGTTTCCGCAGTTTAAACACTTGTAACAAGTACCACTTCTGATGGTGATATGTCCGCAAGTATTACAAGCTGGGGCGTCAGATTGCATGTTTTTAGCTGCTGCATTTACAGCGTCCATTCCAGCTGGAGCTGCTGCCGTGGCTGCAACAGTTTGTAGTTTTTGTGCAGGCGCAGATGTTGCAGCAGGCGCTGTTACGCGAATGCTACTTAATTCTGGCTTACCTAGTAAAGTAGCTTCACCATCTTCTCCTCCTGTGTTTTCTACTTGAGGACGGTCTAATACGTGTACTAAATCAGTTCTATTTAAATACTCGTAAGCAAGCGCTCTAAACACAAAGTCTACAAGTGAAGTGGTGGTTTTAATATTTGGATGATCTACCATACCTGAAGGTTCAAATTTGGTAAATACAAACTTCTCTACAAACTCTTCTAGAGGCACACCATATTGTAAGCCTACAGAAATTGCAATTGCAAAGCAGTTCATAAAGCTTCTTAAAGTAGAACCTTCTTTTGCAAGATCAATAAAGATTTCACCTAAAGTGCCATCTGCATATTCACCTGTGCGTAAGAAAATAACTTGTCCGCCAATTTTTGCTTTTTGCGTAAAGCCTCTGCGCTTAGAAGGTAAAGATTTCTTTTCTACGATACCAGACAATAAACGTTTTAATTTGGTATCAGTAGAAGCGTTCATTCTTTTTTGAACCTCTTCTAATAATTCTTCTACCGTTAATTGACCCAAATCAACAATGCTTGATCCTGCCTCTGATGCAGTTGCAGTAGCTGTTTCAGCGGCTTCTGCAGTGGTATCGTCGGTTTTCTTTTTCTTGTCTGATTTATTGCTTAATGGTTGACTTAATTTAGAACCATCTCTGTAAATCGCGTTTGCTTTTAAGCCTAATTCCCAACTTAACATGTAGCTATCAGAAATATCAGATACGCTTGCTTCGTTTGGAAGGTTGATGGTTTTTGAAATCGCACCAGATAAGAATGGTTGACAAGCACCCATCATTCTGATGTGACCATGTGCGTGAATATAACGCTCACCTTTTTGACCACACTTGTTCGCGCAATCAAATACAGATAAATGTTCGTCCTTTAAAAGTGGAGCACCTTCGATGGTCATGGTACCACATACATAATCGTTTGCTTCTGCAATTTGATCTTCTGTGAATCCAATCGCTTCTAATAAATTGAAGCTCCAATCTGCGTACTGCTCTTCTTTAAATCCTAGACGCTCCATACAAGCATCACCTAGGGTAAAGCGGTTAAAAATAAATCCAATTTCGAATGCAGATTTTGCTGCACCATTTAATTTGTCAATTTCTGCTTGAGAAAATCCTTTTGCTAATAAAGCTGCAGAATTCACGTGTGGCGCACCTTCGAAGCTTGCATGACCCACTGCATAATTTACAATCGCATCCACTTCTGAAGGCGTGTATTTTAAATTCTTTAACGCTTGTGGTACAGACTGGTTGATGATTTTGAAATATCCACCACCTGATAATTTTTTGAACTTAACAAGTGCAAAGTCAGGCTCCACACCCGTTGTATCGCAATCCATTACAAGACCAATGGTTCCTGTAGGTGCAATTACTGTTGTTTGTGCGTTTCTGTAACCATATTTTTCACCTAATTGTACCGCGTCATCCCAAGCTTTGGTAGCCGCTTTTAATAATACATCTGGTGTATATTTTGCCTTGATACCTTGAGGCTTAATTTCTAATCCTACATATGCATCGTCTGCATCGTAAGCAGCAGCACGGTGGTTGCGCATTACACGAAGCATATCTTCTTTGTTTTCTTCGTACTTATCAAAAGCACCTAAAAACGAAGCCATTTCTGCAGAAGTTTTGTATGCAATACCCGTCATGATTGCAGTGATCGCACCAGCAATACCACGCGCTTCTTCAGAATCGTAAGCAATACCGCTTACCATTAACATAGAACCAAGGTTCGCAAAACCTAAACCTGTTGTTCTGTAATCGTATGATAATTGTGCCACTTCTCTAGAAGGGAACTGCGCCATTAAGATAGATATCTCAAGTACGGTTTGCCATAATCTTGTTGTGTATTCAAAACCTTCTACATCAAACGAGTTATCGTCTTCATTAAAGAATTTACGTAGATTGATAGAAGCTAGGTTACAAGCCGTGTTGTCTAAGAACATGTACTCCGAACAAGGGTTAGAAGCATTGATACGACCACCTTTAGGGCAAGTATGCCATTCGTTAATGGTAGTATCGTATTGTGTTCCTGGATCAGCACAACGCCATGCCGCTTCAGAAATCGCATCCCATACTTTACGTGCAGGAATAGATTGCATTACACGACCATCGGTACGCGCTTTTAAATCCCAATTGCCATCTTCTTTTAATGCTTTAAAAAATGTGTTAGGAATACGTACAGAGTTGTTTGAGTTTTGACCTGAAACAGTTGCATACGCTTCTCCTTCGTAACTATTGTCATAACCAGCTGCAATAAGCGCTGCTACTTTGTTTTCTTCCTGAACTTTCCAGTTAATGAAGTCCATGATTTCTGGATGGTCTAAATCGAGGCAAACCATTTTAGCCGCTCTACGTGTAGTACCACCAGATTTGATCGCACCAGCAGCACGGTCACCAATTTTAAGGAAACTCATAAGTCCGCTAGAAGAACCACCACCAGATAATTTTTCGTTCGCTCCTCTAATTTGAGAGAAGTTGGTACCTACCCCAGAACCATATTTAAAAATACGCGCTTCACGTGTCCATAAATCCATGATACCACCTTCATTTACTAAGTCGTCGCTCACGCTTAGAATGAAACAGGCATGCGGTTGAGGACGCTCATACGCACTAGTTGAACGCTTTAACTGCTTGTCTGTTGGATCCACGTAATAATGACCTTGTGCACCACCAGTGATGCCGTAGCTTTCGTGTAATCCTGTATTAAACCATTGTGGTGAGTTTGGCACACAAGCTTGGTTTAAAATACTATATACGAGTTCCTCATAAAATACTTGTGCATCACCAGTAGTTGCGAAATAACCATAACGCTCTCCCCATACTCTCCAGCAGTTCGCCATACGGTGTGCAACCTGCTTCACAGAAGTTTCTCTTCCTAATGAACCATCAGTTTGTGGAACACCCGCTTTTCTAAAATATTTTTGTGCTAAGATATCCGTAGCAATTTGGCTCCATTGTTTAGGAACTTCTACGTTTGTCATTTCAAATACCTTTTCACCATTCGGGTTCTTGATTACGCTATCACGGTAATCATACTCAAATTGATCAAAAGGAGATACACCATCCTTGGTGAATCGGCGGCTAAATTGTAAGCCTTTTTTGGTGCGAGCGTTGGCCATACTGGGTTTCTATTTTATACGAATTATTTAATGGGGTCCCGTACTGATAACAAATTGTTAAGCGGTCGACGAAAATATCTTTCCCTTTGCATAAAACAAGACCCTAAATATTAACAGGTTGTGGATAAGGAATTTGAACAAATTGAGAGCTCAAATCAGGATTGAATTTGACCCATTTTCCCCCAAATGTTAGCAACAAAAAAAATAATATTGGGGTGGTATTGGGCTTTTTCCCTTAGTAAAATGGGCGTTTTGGGCAGTATTTTACATGACTCATTGAAAATGAAGGAGTAACAAATGTTTAGAATGCTAAATCGCAGAAACAAATGACCGATAATTGCGTTTAACAAAAACTTTTCTGCATTTTTGCAGGACTACTATTGTACCCGTTCATGAGCCCAAACGTTTATTTACAACTACTCGAATCAAAAAAAGCAGGTCGCCCGCTTTTTACGGTCTTAATTGACCCCGATAAAGTAGATGCTAAAAGCCTAGAACATTTGATAGGACTGGGTTTGGAGGCTAAAGTAGATTATTTTTTTGTAGGCGGAAGTTTGGTTATTTCCAATCACTTAGATGCTTGTGTACAGCAAATAAAGGCCGCTTGTAACATCCCGGTTATCTTGTTTCCTGGTTCTCCTTCACAAGTGTCAAAATACGCGGATGCCTTACTATACTTGTCTTTGATATCAGGGCGTAACCCAGAATTACTTATTGGCCAGCACGTTATTAGTGCTCCTTTTGTTAAAAAATCGGGCCTCGAAATCATGCCAACTGGCTATATGGTGATTGATGGTGGCGCGCCTACCACAGTATCCTACATTTCAAATGCAGCGCCTATTCCATCCAATAAACATGAAATAGCCATGTGCACGGCTATGGCTGGTGAAATGCTAGGCATGAAGCTCATATACATGGATGCAGGCAGCGGTGCTCAAACGCCTATTTCGGAGGCTATGATAAGCGCTGTAGCTGGTTCAATAAGCATCCCACTCATTGTTGGTGGTGGCATTACAGATCCTGAAAAAGCATACCTCAACTGCAAGGCTGGCGCCAATATGATTGTTATTGGTAATGCCATTGAAAAAGACCCAAGCCTCATCAAAGAAATGAGCGCTGCGATTCACGCATCGGGCAAAATAACAGCGGGATAAACATCTGGTTTTATTGTATTTAACGCAAATCTTTACGGATTGTTAATCTTGCGGGAAATACATGGTTATGTAATAACTTAACAACATATGTTGCGTATAAGAATGATCTATTCAAGGTCTATTTCATAACCTAAATCCGTCCCTATGCGAATCAACAACATCTTACCGGTTACCTTGTTTGCAGCAAGCCTTTTTATGGCTAGTAGCATTAGCGCACAAACAAATACAAATACTAGTAAATTCAAACCTAAGCCAAGCTACGCAGCACATTTGTTTGTGGGACAGGTGCTTTTTGGCACAGGCGATGTGAGAGGTTACGGACTTTTAGTAGCTGTAGAAAAATCTGTTTTTAAAAAATCGGTACGCCCCTTTCCAGCCTTCCAAGTTGGATTTGGACTCAATTTTGAAACAGGTATTAGAAAGCCTGTAAATATTTTATATCCTAGTGGTGTTTTTGAAGAATCTAGTTACGGTCAAACCAGCAAAACATCGGGCTGGGCTACTTTTAAATACCACCCCTTTAAACATTCGATGGATGGATTTAGTATTACGGTAGGTCCAACATTAGGAATTACACAAGCTACTTCTGAAAAAAGTGTAGGTTTTAGTTACGATCCATTTTTAGGTGTCATTCGAAAATCCGTACTCGCAACAGAAAATCATTTTGGCATGGGTTACCGCATTGCGGTGCAACAACAGTTTGCCATCAAGGATCATTTCTTTTTAGGTTTTCGTGCCGATTTTTCAAACGATGTATACGGCGATATCAACACCTTTTTAGGTGGCGGATTGAGTTACCGATTTTAATAAAATGTTGGAAATTTTTTTGTCAAATAACCGGCCCGTTGGGCCGGTTATTTTTTTGCCTGCAATTGCGGAAAATATCAGAACTATTTCGCAATAATAATTTAATTGAGGCACGATTTAATTTCTGCGGTTTCACGTAACATAAACAGAAGTTGAATGGAATAGGTTGCAGTAGATAGCTATCCAACCACATTCTATTCACCTTAAACTAAGCACTATGTTATTGAACGTAAAAAAAGGCTTGCTTGCACTAACGCTTCTTGCAGCATTTGTAAGTTGTAAAAAAAATGCCGTCGATTACCAAAAGGGAGGTATCGATGAAAGTAAAGTATACCAAAAACCAATTACTTATGATCAAATCGAACTCGTGAGCAACCTCGAAAAAATCACAGTTATTTTAGAGGACCTCTACAAAGAAAAAAAGAACCTAAAACTTGTAAATGCGGCTATTTATTCCAAAGCCTACACCGATGAATCGGTTTTATTAAAAGACCTCATCAATCCAGGTGTAAGCATACTTCCGGCAAACAAAAAATTTGTGGCGCTTTGTAACAAATGGAATGTAAACCTGCAAGCTTTTTCCGACAATTTTTGGATTGCCGCAAAAGAAAAAAACGACACAAAGCTGCTCGCTTTTTTAGGTAAAATGCAAACCAACGATTTACCAAGCGGTTTACTTGCCAGTCAAATACACAACGATGGTGATGTAAATTATAGTAATGAAGTAAGCATCTATTTTCCGTACAGTTCCGAATATGATTATTCGGCAAGCGGTGAGAGCTATGGTCCGGTAGCAAGCCTTGTAGCAGCAAGTGCCGAAGCGGATGAGGCACTTGGTTTTCAGCCTTTTTATAGTGGTGGTTTACTAATAGAATACCGCCCCGTTGTTGTTAATGACGATTATGTGTTTAACCATCCTACGCATATTGTAGGCATTAATGGTATCGAACCCTATCAAACACAGGATGCCAATGTAACGCCACCTGTTGTTGCACCAAGTATTAACCGGGTATATGTGGGTGATGCTATTTGTAGGGTTCAATATGATAGGCTCATTAGCTTTACCGGCAATGGTGGCGGATCAGAAATTGTTTATTGCAGAGCAAGTGGATACCTTAAATTGGTGGGTCATCAAATCACCGAATTTGAAGATAAAACCGATGTCAAATTTGAACGTGGCACCATTCGCAAAAAACAATGGCTACGTGTATATGCCGTTTGGGACGCCGACTGGGTTGCCGATAATAAAGAGCAGGTTTTTGCTATCTACGAAAACGATAACAATGCAGAAATCGTATTTACAGGTTCTCTAAGCACAACCCTCAAAGTTTCTGATGGAGCAACTGTAGATGGCAGTAT
>CAMAQW010000082.1 GCA_945860335.1 Sediminibacterium ginsengisoli
GCGCAACAAACCAACGATAGTTCACATATTAAATATTTACCTGATGTAACAATTGTCGGTAAAAACAGTAAAAGTGATTATGCGCAAATGCCCGAAATTGTTGGCACTAATATTTATGCGGGCAAAAAAAATTCCCTCATTATTTTAAACAATGTACAAGGAAATGTTTCCACCAATAACATGCGTCAAGTGCTTTCTAAAGTGCCAGGTATTCATATTTGGGAAAGTGATGGAAGCGGCATTCAAATTGGAATTGCGTCGCGTGGACTTAGCCCCAACAGAAGTTGGGAATTTAATGTGCGTCAAAATGGATACGATATAGCAGCAGATCCATTTGGTTACCCCGAAGCTTATTACAATCCACAATTACAAGCTGTGCAACGCATAGAAATTGTTAGAGGTCAGGGGGCTTTACAGTATGGCCCACAATTTGGCGGCCTGGTCAATTATATTTTGCGTAATGGTAATGAGTTTAATAAACCACTTGTTTTTGAAACGCAGCAAACCATTGGTAGCTATGGACTTTTTAATACTTATAATGCAATAGGTGGTAAAAAAGGTAACACGCATTATTATTCTTTTTTTGATCACAGAAGTGCCATTGGTTGGCGCGAAAACAGTAATTACTATACTAATTCTGGCTTTGCAACAATCACCCATCAATTTAAAAATAATGTGGCGGTAACATTTGAACTCATGCATTCACATATCCGCAGTAAACAACCGGGCGGATTAACAGATCAACAAATTGCAACTAACGCACAGCAAAGTGAGAGAGGAAGAAACTGGTTTGATATTACTTGGACTACGCCAGCTATTATAGTGAATTATGAATTGAATAAACAAACTAGGTGGAATACAAAATTATTTGGCACTATTGGTAACCGTAATAGTGTTGGGTTTTTGCAATCTATTTTAGTAAAAGATGCAATAAACCAGTCTACTAATACGTACGCAAATAGGGTTGTTAATTTAGATCAGTATAGAAATTACGGGTTGGAAAGTAGATTTATTACAGCCTATCAATTAGGTAAACAGGCACACAATATTTCATTTGGTGTAAGAGCTTACACTGGAAATACACATAGAGATGCAGAAGGAAAAGGCACCAAAGGTTCGGACTATAATGTTTCGGTGGAAGCTGCATTTCCTAATTCAATTTCATTTACATCTAAAAATGCAGCTGCATTTGCAGAAAATATTTTTAGACTCAATAATAAATTTATTCTGATTCCGGGTATAAGAATGGAGTATTTAGAAGGCGCAGCTGCAGGCCGCATAGGTTTTGATACAAATGGATCTAGTATTGAACTACAAAATATTAAAAGGAGCAGATGTTTTATAATGGCTGGTATTGGTGCAGAATATCATGTTGGGGGATCTACAGAATTTTATGCAAATATCACACAAGCGTATCGTCCTATTCAGTTTGCAAATTTGCAAGCACCCCCTGGTACAGATATTATAGATCCAAATTTGAAAGATGCACGTGGTTATAATTTTGATATTGGTTACAGGGGTAAATTAAAAGACATTTTAAAATTTGATGTGAGTGTTTTTCATTTACAATACAATAACCGTGTTGGTGTTATTTCCACAAATGGCGGAGTGAACAGGTTGGTTACAAATGTTGGAAATAGCAACAGCAAAGGGTTTGAAGGTTATGTAGAGTGTATGCCTATTAAACTATTTTCAAAAGATTCAAAATATGATTTTATTGTATTTACATCTTATGCGTATACAAATGCAAGGTATAGTACGGATCATAAGCTCGCCGCAATTAAAGGAAAGAAAGTTGAAAATGCACCTAACCATATTATTAGAACTGGCATTACCCTAGGCATAAATAAATTTTTGTGTACCGCTCAGGTAAGTTATGTGGGAGAATCATTTAGTGATGCAAACAATACCCTTGCGCCATCATTGAATGGAACTGTCGGATTGATTCCTTCATACAGGGTTTCGGATCTTACCTTTTCTTATACATTTAAAAAAGGGGTAACGTGTAAATCAGGTATCAATAATTTATTTAACGTAACTTATTTTACAAGAAGGGCTGGAGGTTATCCTGGACCTGGCGCACTACCAGCAGATGCAAGATCTTTTTTTATTACAATGAGTGCTTCACTTTAATAGCATAATAATCATTCATCTGTTTTTTTCGAAGATTGTAAGAGCGTATCAATTTTATCAATGAGTAAGTGAATGGTATTGTTTGTTACTTCTTCTACTTCTATTCCTGCTTTGATACCACCTACATGATTAGGTGTTGTCATGAGTTCATAAAAACTTAACTTAAGTGCCTCCGCAATTTGCTCGATTCTATCTACCGAAATATCTGTTTTTCCGGTTTCAATTTGACTAAGCGCACTTGGCGTAATCCTTAATTGTTGCGCCAACGCACCCTGCCTAACACCCAACGCCTCTCGATGTCTGCGTATATTTCTACCGATTATTTCTTTTACTTTCATAATTAATTAAATATAGCTTAATACGTATTATTTCGCCAAATGAATATTTATTTTTTATTTAAAATCTTGATAATCAATCAACTAAAGATTATTTTGGTAATTTGTTTTAATTATTTTCAAAAATAATATATTTAACGTAAAAATAATTTAACTAAATTTAACCTCTAATTAACCAAAATAAAATACGATGAAAAAACTAACTGTTTTTTTGACGTTTGCTTTGATGCTAATTGCACAAGCATACGCTCAATCCCCTCGAACAGTTACCGGGAAGGTAACCGATGACAAAGGAACACCGTTAAGCGGTGTTACAATTAGTGCTGTGGGTGTCAACAAAAATGCACTTTCAGACAACAATGGATCTTTTTCTATTCAAGTAACAGAAAAAGTGAAAAGTTTAAAAATTACTTACGTTGGATTTGATGCTAAAGAAGTAAGTATTACAGGCGTATCAACCGTTACTGTTTCATTATCTCCAGAAGATAAAGCCTTGAATGAGGTTGTAGTAGTTGGATATGGTACACAAAAGAAAAGAGATATTACTGGTAGTATCGCTAGTGTTAAAGGCGAGGCTTTAGCTAATAAGCCTACACAAAGTTTTGAACAAGCTTTGGGTGGTAGAGCCGCTGGTGTGCAAGTAGTGATTCCAAGTGGTGTATTAAATGCGCCACCTGTATTAAGAATTAGAGGTGCCAACTCTATTTCATTATCATCTTATCCGCTCATTGTAGTTGATGGTGTGCCAGTATTTACTGGTGATGGTAGTTCTACAAGTGCAGCAGGTAACGTATTATCATCTATCAATCCAAATGATATTGAAAGTGTAGACGTTGCAAAAGACGCTGCTGCAACTGCTATTTATGGTAGCCGCGCGGCAAATGGTGTACTATTTATTACAACTAAAAAAGGTAAACCAGGTCGTTCAAAAGTTACTTTAGACAGCTGGATTGGATTTAGTAATCCGCAGCGTTTACAACAAGTACTTGACGCGCAACAATACACCGACTATAAAAACGAAGCATTAAGAAATGCGGGAACATTTAATGCCGCAACCAATGCGTTTGCAACAACTGTAGGTGCTGATGGAAAAATAATCAATACCAATTGGGCAGATATCGTTTACCGCCAGGGTTTGCAACATAGCAATACCATTAGTTTATCTGGTGCGAATGAATCTACTAGTTATTATTTTTCTACTGGTTACACAGAGCAAGAAGGTATCATTAATAGAAACGATTTTAAGCGTTTAACTTTATTAATGAACGTAGATCATAAAGCTGGTAAGTTTTTTAGCATGGGTGGAAAAATCCAATATACCAGCGATAAAAATACCGCTGCTACAAGTTCTGGATCATTAGGTGATGCATTTGCAACAGCAGGCTTAGGTCGTGTGGCTTTAATTACGGCACCTAACGTTGGTCCTTTCAATGCAGATGGTTCATATAACCAAGCAAATGGACTTATTGGTGTAATGGGTAATAAATTAGGCCAAGTAGGTTTTTACAATCCTCAAATTACTATGGACTTAAACAGATCTAATAGCTATGGTGAGCATTTAATTAGCAACTTATATGCACAGTTTAAACCAGTAAGTTGGCTAGCGGTAAGAACACAATATGGTCTTGATTATTTAATGGTTGATAATGATGTATACTCTCATCCATTATCTGGAGAAGGTTTTTCAACTACAGGTTCTGTTTCTGCCATTTTTAATAAGAACAAACGTTGGGTTTGGACAACCACTGCTCAATTTGATAAAGTGTTTGCACAAAAGCATAATGTAAGTGTTCTTGCGGGTGTGGAGCAACAAAAGTCTGATCAAAACAGTTATGGTCTAAACCGTGTAACTGTTGCGGATCCTGCATTTACAAATATTCAGGGTGGTTGGGTTACACCTAACACATCTGGATTAGGTATTGGCGAAAATTATTTATACTCTGAGTTTGCTCGTGCGCAGTATAATTTCAGCAGAAAATATTTTTTAACTGCTAACGTACGTAGAGACGGAGCATCTCAATTAGGTGTTAACAGCAAGTATGGTATTTTCTGGGGTGTGTCTGCAAGCTGGGATGTGTTATCTGAAAAATTCATTCAGAACATCAAGTTAGACAAAGTATTTAGCAGCTTACGTTTAAGAAGTAGCTATGGTAAAGTTGGTAATATTGGTGGTTTAGGAAACTTTGCATCATTATCAACATTTAGCTCTGGTTTATATGGAAGTGCTGGAACTGTAGGTTATAGCCAAGCAGGTAATCCAAACCTTACATGGGAAACCAGTAAAAAAACAGACGTTGGTTTAAACTTTGGTTTATTTAATGATCGTTTAACTGCAGAAATTGGATATTACAATAGTAACAACGATGGTTTATTATTATTTGTACCACAACCGCCATCTGCTGGTTTACCTTCAAATATTCCAACCAACATTGGTTCTATGTACAATAGAGGGTTTGAATTTGATATTAAATACAACGTAGTTCAAAACAAAGATTTCTCTTGGACTACTTCATTTAACTTATCAACCAACGATAATAAAGTGTTGTCTTTAGCACCAGGTATCACCAACATTATTGGTTCTACAGGTGGTTTAGAAAATCCAAGTATTACCATGCCGGGTCATCCAATTGGTATGTTGTTTGTAACAAGAACAGCAGGTGTTGATCCAGCTTCTGGACGTAGAATATTCTTGAATGCACAAGGTAGACAAGTGTTATTCCAACACGTTGCACCAGCAGGTCAATCTCGTTTCATGTATGCCGATGGTACTGTAGCTCCTACTGTAAGTAGCGCAGATGCAATTGTTTACAAAAATACAAACGCTAAAATATTTGGTGGTTTTGAAAATAACGTTAGGTTCAAAAACTTTGAATTGAATGCATTATTTACCTATCAAATGGGTAACTGGTTGTATTATGGTACACAAGCTGGTTTAAGAGACCAACGTTTCTGGAACAATGAAGTTGGTGTTTTAAATAGATGGCAAAAAGCTGGAGACGTTACTGAATTTCCAAGAGCAGTATTTGGAGACAACGTTTCTAACGGTTCTTCTTTCCCACTTGACATTAACGTATTTAAAGGTGATTTTATCAAGTTAAGAACCCTAACACTTGGCTACAATATTCCAAAAAATATGTTGGACAAAATCAAAATTTCTAATGCACGTTTTTATGTTTCAGGAAACAACTTGCTTATCTTAACAGCATATCCAGGACCAGATCCTGAGGTTTCTTCTAACGGAAACGGTACTACCAATTTTGGTGTTGACAGAAACACTGTAGCTAACCAACGTACAATCACTGTTGGTATCAACGTTGGTTTCTAATTGTTAAACTATTAATTAAGAAAAATGAAAAAGAATCTATTATACATTTTGATGGCAGCAGGTCTTGTTCAAATGACCTCATGCGCCAAAGAAAATTTTGTAAATCCGGTTCCTACCAACGTAATTTCTGATCTTACTGCATTTGATAGTAAGGATAGAGTTGAAGGTCAGGTAAGAGCTATTTATGCCTCTATTAAAAATTCAGGTATGTACGGTGGCCGTTACCAAATATTTAACGATATCCGTGGCGGTGATTTTATGAATGAAAGAACCAACGTTGTAACTGGTTTTGATGTTTGGAACTATACACCATCAAACAGCTCTACGAACTCTGTTCAAAACCATTGGTCAAGAGCCTATTATGTAATTAACTTAGCAAACGTTTTTTTAGAAGGCATGACCGCTAAAGGAACTGCAGTTGTTGGAACAGCACTATCAGCTAATTACCAAGCAGAAGCTCGTTTGTTAAGAGCGTTAAGTTATTACTCATTACTACAATTGTATGCGCGTCCTTTTTGGGATGGTAATGGATCTAAACCTGGTGTTCCAATGCGTTTAAAAGGTAACACAGGTTCTGATGATTATGCAAAAGCAAGAGCAACAGTAGCTGAAGTGTACACACAAATTTTAGCAGATTTAGATTATGCTGAAACAAATTTACCTTCAACCTATAGCACCGCTTTAAATAATACTATTCGTGCACACAAGAATACGGCTATTGCACTTAAAACAAGGATTTATTTAAGTATGGGTCGTTATTCAAATGTAATTACTGAAGCAAATAAAATTGTAAGTAGCGCAGCGCCATATACTGCAGCATCTGGTGTAGCACATGCATTACAAGCAGATATTACGAATGTATTTAAAGCGCCTTATACAACTACTGAGTCTATCTTATCAATGCCATTTGCATCTAATGAAGCACCAGGTACACAAAACCAATTAGGCTACTACTATGGTCCTGCGGCATTTAATGGTGGTAATGGAGAGTACTCTATGTTACCTACTGGTGTTATTGCAGATGCTGGATGGAAAGCAACCGATAAGAGAAAATCTATGATTGGTGTGTTTGGTGGTAAAAGCTACTTAACAAAATATAGTGTAGCTTCTATCTTTACAGACTATGCACCTGTTATCAGATACGCTGAGGTGCTACTTAGTCTAGCAGAAGCAAGAGTGCGTTCTACAAATACAGTAGATGCTCAAGCTATTGCTCTATTAAATGCAGTACGTGGTCGTTCTGATGCATCAACTGTTTTTACAGCTGCTAATTTTGCTAACGCAACAGCATTAGCAGATGCAATCGTAAATGAAAGACGTATTGAATTATTAGGAGAAGGTGTTAGAGGTACTGATATCACACGCTTAGGACTTCCTTTACCGGCTAAGCCTGGTGTAGCTGAAATTAAAGCAGATGCACAACAGTATATCTGGCCGATATCTTCTA
>CAMAQW010000083.1 GCA_945860335.1 Sediminibacterium ginsengisoli
ATTTCTGATAACCAATCATTTTTAATTTCTTGGCTAAATGGTTTGAACTCAAAATTTCCAATAGGATAACGAGGGTCTTTCATATTATAGTTTTTCCAATTGCTATAAATGTAAGAAAATTATATTAAAATTTATTCTTTCCATTCTATGGGAATGGCAATTTCATTGGTTCTTGCAATCATTTGGTAGGGGGCGTTGTATCCCAAAAATGTATAATCACCCGTAACTTTTATTTTACGTTCTGAAAGTATTTGTAATAGCTTTTCTTTATACGTCTTTATTTTTTCGTCGTTTGCATAGCCACCAAACGAAACCACAGCAACATATTGTGGAGCTGATTGATGTATGTGAATGCTCTCGTCATTGGGTTTAGGTAAGTTACTTTCATTGTATTTTGTTGGCATTACAAAACTCATTTCAGCACCCTTTTCCGACATGTTCATTCTTACTGGAGCCGTCATAGCAATGCTCTCGTTTTCGTTGTTGCCGCCAAATATAAAACGGGCTAGTTTTCCAAATCCACTGCTTGACACTGATTTGTAATTTGTGGCACTTGAATATACCGTTGCCATGGTTGCTGAAGGATAGTATCTTATTTCAAGCACATCATCTTTTAATACGGTCCTATATTTTTGTTTTTCAGTTTTAAAGGAGTTGCCAGCAATAAATGACTGAAAAATAAAATATATGGCACCAAGACTTAGTGCAATGTATAAAGCTTTCATGTTCTTGTTTAATGTTATAACAATTAATAGTTGAATAAGTTCAAAATAGGGCAAGTTACAGGTGCCAATAGGTTATTAACCCATTTAATTTAATCCTATATTTATGATCCATTTAAATTACAATTGATGAAAAGGCAATTCTTTATTGTTGGTTTACTATTCAATTTGCAAGTTTTTGCGCAACAGTCCACTCCAAAAGGGCTCAATGCAGAGGAAAAAGCGGTTTTAACTTACATAGATCAAAACATGCCTAGGGCCATTGCGCTTTTAAAAGAAACAGTAGACATCAATAGTGGCACATTAAATATTGAAGGTGTAAAAAAAGTGGGCGCCATTTTTACAAGAGAATTTGAGAAAGCAAAATTTAAAACCGAATGGATTACAATGCCTGATTCTTTAAATAGAGCCGGACATTTAGTAGCTACTATTGGATTTGATAAAAAACAAAAGTCGCCTACTGCAAAAAAGCTTTTTTTAATTGGTCATTTGGATACTGTTTTTGAACCCGATATGCCAGCAAATCCCTTTTCAATGCTCAATGATTCGGTGGCAACCGGTCAGGGCGTATACGATATGAAGGGGGGTGATGTAATTATGGTTATTGCATTACAAGCCTTGCAGCAACAGGGTTTGTTAAACAATGCAGATATCATTGCTTATTTAACAGGTGATGAAGAGTCTTCAGGAAAGCCCCGACAAGTTAGTAGAGGACATTTTATGGAGGCAGCAAAAAAAACAGATGTTGCGCTTGGTTTTGAAAGTGCACACGGATTAAATACAATCGCAACAGCAAGAAGAGGGTCTAGTTCCTGGTCTTTAAAAGTTTCTGGAAAAACAGGTCATAGTGCTAGTGTATTTACAGCGAGCGGAGGCTATGGCGCTATTTATGAAGCAGCCCGCATTGTGAATGCGTTTAGAGAAACACTCAGTTCAGAAAAATATTTAACCTTCAATCCCGGTATGTTTGTTGGTGGTTCTGAAATCGAATATCAAAAGTCTGCAGCAACAGCTTCTGCGCTAGGAAAAACAAATATCATTGCACCAGACGCAATTGTTACCGGCGACTTACGTTTTTTAACAGAAGCTCAAAAAATAGAAGCACGTAAAACCATGAACGCTATTGTTCAAAAAAGTTTGACCGGAACAAAAGCCACTATCACATTTAGTGATGGTATTCCAAGTATGGAGCCAACTCAAGGCAATAGAAAATTATTAGAAGTTATTAGTGGTGTTACAACGGATTTAGGATTAGGTCCTGCTATTGAGGGAGATCCAGGATCTCGAGGTGCTGGAGACGTTTCTTATATTGCACAGTTTGTTGATGCAGTGGATGGTATGGGTGCTTCTGGAAAAGGTGCGCATGCGCCTGGCGAAACCATTAACCTGAAAGAGTTTCCACACTTAATCAAAAGAGCGGCGCTTACTATTTACAGGTTAACTAGATAAACATGTCAAATTGCAATTATTTAATACATTTGTTACCAATAAATAACCCAAAGGGTTATTTTAAACGATTTAACTACGCTATATGAAAAAAAACATCCATGTAATTGTGGCAATTATTGGAATGACACTTCAATTGCTGTCTAATCAAGTCATTGCACAAAATGCCAGCACTACTGCTGGAAATGATTTGGTGACTGTAACAGGTAAGGTCATTTCAATCAAAGACAACCAGCCACTAGCCAATGTAACCGTGAAAGTTTTAAAATCTAAAACTGGAACCATTTCGGCAGAAGACGGTTCTTTCACTATTAAAGTAAGTAAAGGAACTACCCTTCAGTTTTCGAGAGTAGACCTGATTGCTCAAAACGTATCGGTTTTTGATCCTAAAATGACTGTTGTAAAAATGCAGGATGCCGAAAACAATCTTTCAGATGTTTTGGTACTAGCCTACACCAATCAAAAACGTAGTTCATTTACAGGTGCTGCTACAACCGTAAAAAATGCGGTTATTGAAAGTGCGCCAAATGCATCTGTTCAAGAAAGTATTCAAGGTAATGTTGCAGGGGTTCAATCTACCAATGCAAGTGGTCAGCCTGGAGGCGTTCCAAATATTAGAGTACGTGGAATTGGATCCATTAATGCTGGCTCTGCTCCACTTTATGTAATTGACGGTATCCCGGTTGTGAGTGGCGATATTTCTGGAATGAATAGTAATACCATTGCTGGATTAAATCCAAATGATGTTGAAACAATGTCTATTTTAAAAGATGCTGCGGCTACTTCATTATACGGCTCTAGAGCTGCTAATGGTGTGGTATTAATTACGACAAAAAAGGGTAAGTCTGGTAAAGCAAAATTTCATTTCACGTACCAAAATGGTATGAACAATAATACCATTCGTGACGAGCAAAAAACCTTGAACACAGATCAGTACCTACAATATTATAGAGAAGGCTGGGTGAATGCAGGCAATAGAGCTGGCTCTTATGATTCTTTATTAACTGCAAATGGCATCAGCAAAACAACAAATACGGATTGGTTTGATGCCGTGTTAAGACAGGGTCAATATTCTCAATACAATTTGAATGCAAGTGGTGGAAATGATAAGTCTACCTATTTTGTATCTGGTAGTTATTATAATTCAGACGCCCCAACAAAAGGTCTTAATTATGATAAAGCAACCTATCGTATTAATATTTCTTCGGAGCTAACCAAAAAACTTTCTTTTAAGGGTGGCTTTAGTGGAAGCTTTCAACAAACAAGTAATTTTTTAGGCGGATCATTTTTTGCTAACCCTGTTAGAGCGATGTATCGTTTGGCACCATGGTTACCTATTTATAAAAGTGATGGTAAAACCTATGAGCTAGGATATAATAACGGTTACAATCCAGTAGCTGTTATTGAAACAACTAAAAGGAAAGCTAAAACGTATAATATTTCTGCAAACGCATCAGCGAATTACAAAATTGCAAAGGGATTAACTTTTGAAGGCTCTTATGCGATGGATTTTAACCACGCATTTAGCAGCACACAATACGATCCAAGAGTGGGTAATGCCATTGTGGCTGTAGGTGGTACCATCCAAAATTATACGCAAGATATTACCAACTGGGTAGCAACAAATATCTTACGCTATAAAGTAGATCTTGCAGACAATCATAAATTAGAGGCTTTTGCAGGATATGAAGCCCAAAGCAGATCAGATGTTGACATTGAAATTGCTGTTAATGGAATTGCACCTGGAACCGTTACCGCAGCAGGAGGTTCTAGCCCAACATTAACTACTGGTAGTGGAACTGCTAACAGATTAGTAAGTAAGTTTCTTAACACCAATTATTCTTTCAAAGACTTGTACTTTATATCTGGATCACTTAGAGAAGACGCTTCTTCAAGATTTGCCAAAAATTTTAGAAAAGCAACTTTTTGGTCCGTGGGTGCAGGTTGGAATATTTCTAACGAAAAGTTTTACAATGTTAGTTGGTTGAGTGAATTAAAATTAAGAGGAAGCTATGGTTACACCGGTAACCAGGGTATTGATAATTTTGAATCTTTTGGTTTGTATGGTGCAGGAAGCGATTACAATTTGCAATCTGGTCTTGCTCAAAATCAATTAGCCAACGACAACTTAACTTGGGAAAAAAATATTCCATTAAATATTGGTCTTGATTTTTCGATGTTAAAAGGTAGATTATCTGGATCTTTAGAATGGTACACAAGAACAACAAGTGATTTATTAATTAGTCAGTCCATCCCAAGTGTTAATGGCGTAACAAGTATTACGGTAAACAGTGGTGCCATGAAAAATACAGGTATTGAGCTAAGCCTTTCATCTGTTAACATTGCACCAAAATCTAAGGGTGGTTTCAAGTGGGTTACAGACTTTAACATCACTACCAATCAAAATACAATCACAGAAATTGATCCAGCATATGCCGGAAACGCAAACTATTTAAGAAATGTTGGTAATGATTTTTATACCCATTATCAAAGAGGTTATGCTGGCGTGAATCCTGCTAACGGAGAGGCTTTATGGTATAGAAGTGGCGCAAAGGATTCTACTACCAATGCATTTACAACGGCACTTCCGCGTTTACAATATGGAAGCGCATTACCTAAGTTTTATGGTGGTTTAACCAATACGTTTTCTTACAAAAATTTCAGGTTTAGTTTCCAATTATATACTTTTTGGGGTAATACCATTTATGATGATTATGGTTATTTACAAAAAACAGATGCCAACCTTGGATTTTCTGATCAAAGTAATGGCTTGAGCAGATATGAGTATGAAAGACGCTGGACAACACCAGGTCAAATAACAGATGTACCAAAGCCTGTATTTTTGGGAACACAATCTTCATCAGGTAGTTTTGAAAGTAGCAGGTTTTTATACGACGGAAGTTATATTAGACTTAGAGATGTAACACTCTCTTATAACCTACCAACCGAAGTACTAAATAAATTTAAGTTTAGTAATGTAAGGGTATACCTGCGCGGTCAAAACCTATTTACCTATGTAAAGGACAAGAGGTTTAATACAGATCCAGAAGTTAGTATTGATGGAACCATGGCGCAACGTCCACCGGTTTTCAATACATTTTTATTTGGCCTAGACATCAATTTTTAATTGCATAAAGTTTCTTTTATGAAAAAAATATATTCAATAACAGTGATTACCAGTTTGCTACTAATTGTTTCTTGTAGCAAAGATTTTTTAGATGTAAAACCACAACAAAGTGTACTTACAGAAGACGTGTTTAATAGTATGGCAACTTCTAGAGCCGCTGTTAACGGTCTTTACTCTCTGATGCAATCCTACAGTTATTATGGTAGAGATGCCATGGTAATTCCGGAAGTGCTATCTGATAACGCAACTCGAAGTGTAAGAACAGGTAACAGGTATACCGGTATGAATACGGTAACACATACTGCAACTGATGCTAACGTAAGTAGAATGTGGAGTCAGATGTATCAAATAATTACAAACACCAACGCCATCATTGCAAATGAAGCAACTATTAAAAAAATTGCTACATCATTAGAGCAAGAAGAAGCTGCGCAACTAGTGGGTGAAGCCTATGCTGTTAGAGCGCTCGTTTATTTTGATTTAATGAAGTTTTTTGCAAGGCCATTAAATTTTACTGCAGATGGATCACACTTAGGTGTACCGCTTGTAATTAAGCCAATTGTAAACATTACAGAAGTTGTATATCCTGCAAGAAACACTGCTGCCGAAGTGTATGCTCAAATTGATAAAGACATAACAGCTGCTATTACACGTTTACCTCAAACAGGAAATGTAATTAGCAACGGTGTTGTAAATAATACCTTGTTTAAAATTCGTATGAACCGTTTTTCTACTTTAGCATTAAAAGCTAGGGTGTCTATATATAAGTCCGATTGGGCAAGTGCTGCAGATGCAGCCAATCAGGTAATTGCATCCGGACGTTATGCGCTTTATACATTTGGAAATATGCTTCAAGATTTTAGAACGCAAAATAGCGCAGAGTCTATATTTGAAATAGCCAATAATACCAACGATAATCCAGGAACAGATTCATATGCCTATTTATGTAGTCAACAAGGTTATGGAGAAATGCTTGGCACTAGAAATTCTATGAATAGTAGAAGTACGGGTACAACGCTAACTACTTTTAGAGGTTTGTATGAAGCTTATTCTGCTACCGATGTTAGAAGAGCATTTGTTGCACTTGGTGATAGAAACTCGTTGGGTGGTGAAACGAATGTGCCACTTCCTACTAAGTACATCAACATTTCTACCTATATGGAAAACATTAAGGTATTAAGATTTGCAGAAATGTATTTAATTAGAGGTGAGGCAAATGCTAGACTAGCTGTTGCAAATAGTACCCCTAGCTTACTTACAACTTCTTTGACTGACATTAACCTTATCAGAAAATCTAGAGATACCGCTTCTGCAACAAGACCATTTAATGCAGTGCTTACAGGCACACCTCCATCAGGAAGTATTTCTGCTAATGCATATTTAGACAGTATCATCGTAGAAAGAAGAAAAGAGTTTGCTTTTGAAGGTCAGCGTTTATTTGATTTAAATAGAACGCAAACGAATTTTGTAAAAATTAGTTCTGGTGGTAATGCAACTTCTAGATTAATTCAGTATTCTGTAACCACGTCAAATTTCTTTGTTAGAACCATATTACCAATTCCGGTAACACAGGTTCAAAATAATCCAAACATGGTTCAAAATCCAGGTTTCTAGATCTGTAAAATGTAAGTAAAGAATGAAGTGTAGTAACGCATGTTGGAAGGCCATTTTAGTGATTTGTATTTTTATTTCTAGCCAAAGTTTTGCGCAAGAAAAAAAAGATACGGTCCGTGTATTGCTAGTAGGTAATAGTTATATCTACTACAATAATTTAGCACAA
>CAMAQW010000084.1 GCA_945860335.1 Sediminibacterium ginsengisoli
ATTATCATAACCACTTGGCGTTCCTTCGGAAGAAGGTAATTGTGCAATTGTATTTACAAGCGCACCATTTTTGTCAAGCACTTGCATAGAAGAAGCAAAGCCACCTGCGGTTACTAAATAAGAGAAGGGCTTGCTTAAAGTTCTTGTAAGAATATAATTTTTGTCGGGAGAAATACTAAAGCTATTGGTTAAGGCAGGTGCACCTACTTTTGTTTCTACCCCATTTTTATTTTTAACCAACTGGCTTTTTGCTAAAAATTCAAAAACATACTCGTCGTAAGGCGATTTAATTAAATCTTGGTAGGTAACACTTGGCGCCGCTTTACCTAGGTTTTCCTGAATGGTTGGACCGCTAGGCGTAATTGGCTTTTTGGCCAAAGCACTTGCTGTATTCACATTCACTTTGTAAAGTAGGGTTGCATCGTCTAACCAAACCAAGCTAGATCCTAAAATTAAATTAGCCGCTGTTTTATTGATTTTTTGACAAGTTAATATTGTTAGGTCTATCACATATACATCTACTGCATTTGCTGATACATTGTAAAACGCAATTTTATTTTCTGAAGGATTCCATGTTGGGCTTAGTGCAGCAATTGAAGCGGGCATACCCTTTATCACAAGTGCTTTGCTTGTAGCAATATCTTTAATGGTTAAACCTTTGATATAGTTTTGACGCGTAGGCGAAAAATTATTTGGGTTTAAACGAAGACCTGCAATTTTAAATTCGGCTTGTCCTAGCTCTTCTACTAATGGATATGAAGGGCGCTCCATTACAAGCATGTATTTGGCTTTACCGTCCACACTAATAGATGGTGTAGGTGCTGCTAATAATAAGTCTGCAATTTCTTTTGGAGGAAGCTGATAAGTAGTAGTTTCTTGGGCGGCAGTGTGCAAACTAATAAGCGCTAAAACAAATAGGCTAAGTATAAAACTTGTGGTCTTTTTCATTGAATTTATTTTGAGTAAATTTAATACTAATTTGGAGTATTATTTAGTTAGTTGGTGCAATTGGACCCGTACGCATTGCTTTTACTTGTGCTGGCCATTGAACTGGTTTTCCAGTTCTTCTATCGATTCCTAAATCTGCTTTGTCTCTTGGAAAAGTTGCATTGTCTTCGCAAGCCATGTATACCAAAATAGCGGTAAGCATTGCATTGTTTTTTACATCATCAAAAATAATTTTATCATAGGTGTCTCTATTGGTATGCCAAGTATAATTAAAGTAAGACCAGTTTAATGCACCCAATGAAAAACCAGGCGCACCTACTCCAATAAAAGAAGCGTGATCACTTCCGCCACCACCTGGAGAGCCCGGAAAAGTTGTTTTAATAGAGTCTTTCATACTATTAGGCACCGCAGCTAACCATCTTGTTAAAAATTCACCAGCATACTTAAAACCTTGTCCAGAAATATTCACAATTCTGCCAGTGCCATTGTCCTGATTAAACAAAGCCTGAAGTTTACCAACCACTTCTGGATGATCTTCCACAAATGCTCTTGAACCATTTAAGCCTTGCTCCTCACTACCCCAATGTCCTACTAAAATGGTACGCTTAGGATTTGGATACACCAACTTTAAAATGCGCATGGCTTCCATCATGGTTAATGTTCCCGTACCATTATCGGTAGCGCCTTGGCCTGCATCCCAAGAATCAAAATGTGCCGACATCATTACATATTCATCGGGCTTTTCTGTGCCTTTAAGTTCTGCAATGGTATTAAAATTTGGAACTGTGCCTAAATCTTTGGAATCGGTTCTGATGCTAATGATTGGATTTGAACCAGATTCTACTAGGCGGTACAATGATCCATAATCTTCTAGAGCAATATCAACTGTTGGAACTTTTGAAGTATAGGCATTAAATATTTTATCAACGCCCCAACCATTAGACCAACCATTGGTTAAAATACCTACTGCTCCGGCCTTTTCTAAAATAATAGGAAGCATGCGGGATGAATAACCTGTTTTAGCAATGCGTTTACGCCAAGCTTCTGTTTGCTCGGCACGTTCTTTTTTTAATTTATCAAATGACGCCGTCGTTGCAAATTGTTGCCAGTTGTCATCAGGTCTTCCAGTGGGCTGGTTCATGGATATCATTACAAATTTATCTTTTACAGAAGGTAACCAACTAGCAAAAGCTAGTGAATCTAAAACATCCGGTATAATAACGATTTCCGCTTTTACAGATTTCCCTTTTGTAGAAGGACTCCAAGACAACTGCGTTCCTTCTAAGCTTTTTACTCTTGGTGAAAGCATATCAATATGCGTAATGCCACGCTCCCAGCCTTTCCACTCGCCCCACTGCTCATTGCGTGCAGTGATACCCCAGCTTGCATATTTTTCTACTGCCCAATCGTTGGCTTTTTTCATTTGAGGTGTTCCTACCAGTCTTGGTCCAATTCCATCAAATAATTCGTGCGCCAATTTTTGTAATTGGGAATTATTAGTTTCTTCCTGTACAATTTTATCAATAACTGTTTGAGCAGATAAAATATTGGTTGTAAAAATAGAAACAATGATAAAAAGCTTTGCCATGCTTCCAGCACAACTAAAGCTAGGAAATTGAAGTATTTTCATAGTTTTAAATCTATGAATTATTTATCAATCTAACAATTTTTTACACCCTCATAATGGGCGTACTTCTTTTTAGCTCTTTTGGTAGTGTTTTCAAGGATGCCCAACCAGTATAATAGGTAAATAATTGGGGTAATTGGGAAACGCAATAGGTCATAAAAATACCTTTCTCTGATGTAGGTAATTTTCACAAGTTTTTCTAAATAAAAGTCCGAATGCTTTTTTGCTAAGTAGCGGTGGATAATTACGTTCCGGTCTTTGTTATTAAATACGGAAATCATTGAATCCTCCACAATTCGGTAATAGTATAGCTTTTCATTTATGAAGTGAAAGACGAAATTATTTTTTGATGCACTAATCCAAAAATCCCAGTCTTCAAATCCATAACTAGGCATACAGTCATCGTAACCACCATTTTTTACCCATACCTCTTTTTTAAAAATGGCGCAAGCGTCGGCACAGTTGCCTGTTACAAGACCTAAATCATCAAAAGGACGAACTTTAAATTGGCGCTTTTTTAATGTTGTATTTCCAAAAAATACGGGCGCTGCATAAACAATATCAGCACTATTTTTTTCTAGTACAGGAATGGCTTTATTGATATAGTTGGGATGAATTTTATTGTCGGCGTCTAGTGGTAAAATATACTGTCCAGTAGCCTTTTCAATGCCTGTATTGCGCGCTTTGCCCGGACCGCCATTTGTTTGGTGAATAACAGTATAATTTAATTTTTTTAGCTCCTCTAATTTTTGAAGTGTATTATTATCCGTAGATCCATCATCTACGATAATAATTTCGGTATTGTAATTTATTTTTTTATGATCAATACTATCTAATGCCTCCTGAATATACTGCCCATGATTGAAACATGGAATTACAATACTTACAGTTATAGATTGATTTAGGCTACTTGCGGACATACTACATATAATTAACTAAATATATCATATTAAGTTAATTTACTAGAACATTTGGCAAGTTATTTTTTTATAATTGGTAACTTAATGACCGAAGGATATTGTTTAGAATGATGAATTTTATTTTCCACTACAATGCCTTTTGACTCGCTGTAGTTGTTTCCCCCCGTATTCATATTTCGCTCAAATCGAGGAAAATTGCTACTAGATACTTCGATTCTAATTTTATGACCTGGTGCAAAATAATTACTTGTAACCATTGGGGTTAAATCTACTTTATACACCTTGTTATTTTCCATAAACACCTCTTTATCATAACCTTCTCTATAACGCAAACGCTGAATTGTTTCATCTAAATTATACGCCTTACCATCTGGATACACATCAATTAATTTAATTGTCACATCGGTATCGGGGCCTGTAGACGAAACAAAAAGTGTAGACTCAATAAAACCTGTAATTTCAACACCCTCTGCTAAAGCATCTGAAGTGTATACTAAAATATCGTTACGCAATTCCATTTGCGATTGATCAAAGCTACCGCCCTGAACCGCATTTCCCGTACAACAAACGTTACCACCATAAGAACCTACTGGATTCATGGGATCATACGTAAATGCATCTGGATTGTCTTTTGCTGGAGGCAATACGACTAAAGCACCATCACCATTTCGACTATTGGCTTTACCTGCACTAGATAAAAAGAAATTTTTTACTTCGGTATTTGGTAAAGGAAAACTTTCTGCCTGCTGCCATTTATTAGCACCCATTGTGTAATAACGAACACGAGGCTGTGTTGCTTTAAAATCATTTTGCTGACCCTTTAATAGCATATCAAACCAACCCCATGTTAAATCATCATAATTTAACCTAGCATCTCCCACGCTTCGTTCACCAACAATCGTATTTTCTGTAGCACGCTTATAAGAGCAGTGTAAAACGGGAGCAATAATTAGGTATTGATTGTCAGCTACGCTTTTAGACTTAGCCGCATTTCGTACATGATTAAACAAAGCAATATTGGGAGCAGATGACACATCGTACCAACTTACAAACCAATATGCAGGAACTTCCATTGGCATATTATCATGATACAATCCACCATTAAACCAAGCTGGATCATTTGGTTTTCTAACAATCATTTTTTCATAAATACCATCAGCGCCTTGCGCATTTTTAATAATGTCTTGAACTGGTAAATGTCTTAAGCCCTGCGCCCAATCTATTCGAGGCATTTCTGGACCCATGTCATAAAACTTTTGAATACGCTGTAAATCTTTTTGTTCGACACCAACAGGAAGCTTAGGAGCCATTTTATCATGTTGCGTTCCGTATAACCAAGATGTAAATAACATTTGTTGCGCACCACCACGGTACCAGTTACCCTGCTCCATAAATTTACCGACCCTACCCACACCTGCTCCAAAGCCCTGTGCAACCATTGCGGCTAATGCAGGATGGTTTTGTGATGCAACCGCCATTTGCCACTCTGCTGTAGAAGAGCAACCAATGAGGCCCACTTTACCATTGCTCCATGCTTGCTTACTCATCCAATCGAGCGCATCATAACCATCAGTAATTGGTGTTCCTAAAATATCCCACTCCCCTTCCGAAAAAAATCGGCCACGCTCATTTTGAACAACATACACATAACCACGACTCACGGCCTGATAAGCATCCTCTAGCGCACGCGTAGTCATTTTTCCATCTACCCAAGTATTAAAATTATAGGGCGTACGAGAAAATACAATGGGGTGTTTACCGTTCCCTTTTGGGCGGTAAATATCTGTAGCCAAGCGAATACCATCTCGCATAGGCATCATTACTTTTTGGTCAATCACGGCAATAGAATCAAGCCTTCTATAAATTAGGGCAGTGTCTTGTGCGGAAATAGATTGTGTAATAGCAGTACATGCTAATAAGCCAATAAAAAGTACTAGTTTTTTCATGTATTAGGTATTAAGTAATACTGAATTTACGGATTTTTTTTAGAAACCGGTTAATAAGACCTTCCTAATGTGTCACATACCGCTTTTAATAAAGACAATCCATCATTACGATCCTGCCCTTTTTCCCACATCATAATTCCATTAGCCATTGATTGTGCTAATTTTGCTTTGCGTTTAACGGTAGGCAATCCATTGTAATAAATGGTGTAATTGTTAAAGCCGCCTGCACTAACTACTGCCGAATCTGATAGTGCGCTTCCCGATCCGTTGGTAATGGTGTTGTATGTTAATACAGTTCCTGTCTGTGTTATTCCGCTTGGCCTACCATATGCTGGAATTCCTAGTACTGCTTTGGAAGCTGGCATGCCTCTTGTAGTAATCCAATAATTAAGAGAAGTTTGCGCTAGTGCCATATCACTATGGTGTCTAAACGGAACCGTTGTACTAAAATCGTCGTATGACATGATGTTAAAAAAATCAACCGCATTACTAGTCCATAAACTACTACTGATGGCATCACGCACTGCGCCAGCATATTTTCCAGCAGTTATGGCAGCAGATAAATAATATTTAGCCCCTGTATGGCATGAATCACTTAACTCTCTCATAAACGAAGTATAAGTAACATCGGTTCCATCGTCGGTTCTAGGGAATTCCCAATCTACATCTACGCCGTGTAAACCATAAGTTCGAACTACTTGCATGATTGATTTTACAAAGCTATTACGCCCAGCGGGTGTAGTAGCCATGTTTTTAAAATCGGCAGCCAAGCCAGCAATACTTATAAAAACTTTTGCATTATTTGATTTTGCTTTTGAAATAACAGTAGTAAAAACAGAAGGATTTGCAACCGTCAATCCGCCTGTTGAAGTAACATTGGCAAATGCATAATTTATAACATTACACATCCGAAATTTTTGATCAGGCACAAGAGCAGGATCTCGATAGCTAGGAAAATATCCAACCACATAAAAACCAAATGGTGGCGGCGGAGTAATGTTATTTCCTACAGGTGGTGTTACTACAGGTGGAATTGTAGGCGTAATAGTTTGATCTTTTTTACTACAGGCAACAACAAATAAAATAATCGAAGCAACAAGAAAGTGTCGCGTATTAAATAGTTTTCTTTTCATAATAAATAGTTCGTTTCAATACCAAATAACCGCCTCAAAAAAAACTAAATATATAAATAAAAAATACTATTAAAAAATTGTGTTTAACGAGACATGGAAAACTAGTTAGAATTCAAACTTAATCCCCTGGGCTAAAGGCATGGTTGTCCCGTAATTGATTGTATTGGTTTGTCTACGCATGTAAAATTTCCAACTGTCGGAGCCGCTTTCCCTTCCGCCACCTGTTGCCTTTTCACCACCAAAAGCGCCGCCAATTTCTGCTCCGGATGTTCCAATATTGACATTGGCAATTCCACAATCCGACCCTTTCACCGAAAGAAACAATTCTGCTTCAGTAAGATTTTGGGTAAAGATGGCTGACGATAGTCCTTGTGGTACAGCGTTTTGTAAAGCAATGGCTTCATCTAAAGTTTCATACGCAAGTACATAAAGAATCGGAGCAAAAGTTTCTTCCTTTACAATATTTGTTTGAGCTGACATTTCTA
>CAMAQW010000085.1 GCA_945860335.1 Sediminibacterium ginsengisoli
TCTTTAAAACGCACAGACAATACCGTTCCGCGCTTTTTAAAGTTCAGTCCTTTTTTATCAAATGCTCTCCAAAAACCATTGATCACAACAGGTATCACAACGGGTTGGTTATTTTTAATAATATGCGCCGTGCCCTTTCTGCCAGGGGCAAAAGGTTTTGTTGTTCCTTGTGGAAATGTTATAACCCAGCTATGGTGTAAAGCCTGGTCTATTTTTTGGGTATCGGCGCTATCTCTTTCTCTTTCTACATCTTTGCCTTCGGCACGCCATGTTCTTTTAACGGTAAGGGTACCACAAAGCTTAAATAATTTAGTAAGCCAATTGGCATTCATGGTTTCTGCGGCAGCCACCATGTAAACATTGGTAAATGGATTGAGTAAATAAAAAGGAAGACCTAGCCTATTGTGCTTTCTCCATTTAACTGCACAAAAAATATGAACGAAAGCAATTACATCAGCAAAATAAGTTTGGTGATTGCTTACAAATAAAACATTCTTTTTAGGGAGGTTAAATAAATTTTCGGTGCCTTCTATTTTAATTTTATTTAGTAATGCTAAACCAGGATATGTAACAAAACCAACCACCGCATACAGCACCGTACGAATTACCCGAATATGTCTAAATCGATCTATTAATTTCATAACAACACATTAAACATGTGATGCAAATTAAGGAATGTAAACAAATTGTTATGCTTTTGTTTAAAATTACATTGGTTTAGGGTAAATTACAAGGCAGTAAACCTATTTTTGTGCACAAATAAAAAGCAGCATGCAACTAGACACCGTAATATTTGACATTGATGGACTACTTGTAGATAGTGAGCCGCTGTGGAATCATGCAGCTGCCGAAGTGTTTAAACAGTATGGCGTTAACTTAACCGAAGAACAGTATAATTCAACAACCGGGCTGCGCACCAAAGAATTTGTACAATGGTGGTTTAACTATTTTAATATTGGTGACACCGAATTAAAAGTGGTGGAAAAAAAGATTGTAGATTTAGTTCTACAAAAAATAGAATCTACTGGCAATATGATGCCAGGCGTACCTTATATTTTTGATTTTTTCCAGAAAAGAAATTTTAAAATTGGTTTAGCGACTTCGTCGCCGCCTGAACTGATTGAGCTGGTTATAAAAATGACAGGGATTGGACCTTATGTAAAAGCAGCAGCATCTGCTGAGGATTTACCTTATGGCAAGCCCCACCCACAAGTTTATTTAAATTGCGCGAGCATGCTCGGCTCCCACCCAACGCACTGTCTTTGCTTCGAAGACTCCTTTAATGGACTCGTGGCTGCAAAAGCAGCACGCATGAAATGTGTGATTGTGCCGCATGTGACCCAGCAAAAAGACGAACGTTTTGGTGCCGCGGATTTAAAAATTTCTTCGCTTCAAAATTTTGGTGAGCTACATTTAAATTTAGTGAGCTAGATTTTACTGCTGCTCTTTTTTTTGCGCGCAGGAAAAAAATATATCCAACAAAAATGCCCCGCTACGCGGGGCATTTTGCATTTTATAAAAAATTTCTCGAACCTTATTTTTTTAAGTTAGGATGCGGTGCACTTGTTGCTCCGGTTCCTGCTTCGGTAGTTCCAAATAGGGTAACAATAAGTTCGTTACCTACGGCGCCGGCGTTATAAATAAAACGGCTTTCAGAAACACCTTGCTTTTCAGTTAAGTATTTAACTACTGCGTTAACGCGGTCCCAACTTAATTGCTGTGCAGATTTTGACGTATAGCCATAACCAGATACACGGATATTACAATTTGGATTGGCATTTATTTTAGCAGCAACAGCAGCTAATGTTTCCGTAGCTTCTTTAGAAAGCTTGGCTTTATTTTTATCAAAAACAATGGTAGATAATTCACCTATTTCGCAAAGTGATCCGCTATTTGTTTTTAAGTTACTCACCATTTCTTTTACTTCTTTGCAACATGCTGGCTCTGGGCAAGTACCTACGCCATCATTGTTTACTGGGAAGCAAGATTGAAGTGTAATAAGCTCTTTGTCTTTGTAATCAGGAACACCATCACCATCTGTGTCTTTTGCACGGCCGTGCGCATCTACTGCAACACCAGCAGGTGTATTTGGCTCTAGGTCAAACTGATCTGTTACGCCATCATTGTCCACGTCAGGTAATTTAACCTTTGGTAGTTTCATGTGCTTAGGCGCATTGATTTCTTGGTATAAATAGTTGTTAGGGTTAAGCCACCAAAGCGGTGCTACTTTTCTAGAACGATCACCAATATTAATGTTAATTCTAGCACTTGTTTGTCCTAAATAATCATTGCTATTACCTGCTTTTACAGCATCTAAATAATCATATCCTGAAGCAGAAAAAGTAAAGCGTTGTTCTAGACCTATACTGATAACATCACTTAGTTTAAATGAGATACCACCACCTGCACTAAAGCTATTGTAGATGGCATATGATTGTCTATTATTAATGGTGGCACCTAAACCGGTGGTTAACAAGCCTTCTTCACTGTCCGGTAGTCCTGCACCATAAAAAATACGGTAACCGCCTGCTTGTGCACCAGCCTGCGCTGTTTTGTACATTACCCTAGAACCTGAAAGGCTATAACCTGCTAATACATACACATTTGTTTTAGGGTTAGCTCTGTAATAGCTCAGCGGATTAAGCGATGCAATCACATCAATACCTAATTGGCGCGTTTTGGTTTTAAACGGCACCCTGTTTTGAGTAAGTTGGTAGGTGTTTGGCTCACCAGAACTATTTAAATCGGCAATACTTGCGCGTAATGAAAAAGTATGGTTAAGGGCTTTTCTAACAGATATAGATCCACCAAATCCTGCTTTAGATGCAACATCTGCAGACATGGTTGCAACGCCTAATCCAAAACCTAACTCCCACTGACTGCGTGGCTGAGGCGGGTAAGGAAATACGTTATTGATAAACTCGTTACGTTGTGGTTGTTTTTTGACAGCCACTTTTGAAGAATCTCTCCAGTCCCATCCAAAATCTGTTTGTGCGAACCCAACGGTGCTAACTAGAAGTGCTAGTGCGCCCATTAATACATTTTTGCTGCTTGCCATAACTTATAGATTAATTATAATACAAAATTACTCTAAATAACATAGAACCAATAACTATCTATGCTTTAGACAATGTTAAAAGTGTAAATACACCGAGAAATACGCTAATAAGAGGCATTGTACGGGTATTTCGCTGCTTTTAGTTCGTTCATTTCTGCCCAATCCTGTCTATATTGCAGCCCATTAAGCAATGGAATTAGCCAAAAAAGTAATATCAAAAGAATTAGCGCTGTTTGAGGTTCACTTCAGGGAAGCCATGAAAAGCAGGGTTGCGCTCCTAGACCGCATCATGCAGTACATTGTGCGCCGAAAGGGAAAGCAACTGCGCCCCATGTTTGTGCTACTCAGTGCTAAATTAGGCGGCGACATTAATGAATCTTCATACCGCGCCGCTTCGTTGGTTGAATTATTACACACGGCTACCCTTGTTCATGACGATGTGGTGGATGAAGCTGGCGAACGCAGGGGCTTTTTTTCAATCAATGCTTTATGGAAAAATAAGATCGCCGTTTTAGTAGGTGATTATTTACTATCAAAAGGTCTTTTACTTTCTCTAGATAACAAAGACCACCGCGTACTTCAATTACTTTCTACTGCGGTAAGACTTATGAGTGAAGGCGAATTATTACAGCTAGAAAAATCGCGCAAACTTAATTTAGACGAAAAAATATATTACGAAATCATTGGTGGCAAAACAGCGTCATTACTTGCATCATCATGTGCAGCAGGCGCTTCTACCACTTTTGAAAATGACGATGCCATCGAAAAAATGCGCCTGTTTGGCGAAAAAGTAGGGATGGCTTTTCAAATCAAAGATGACTTATTTGATTATAGCAGTGAAGCCATTGGAAAGCCAACGGGCAATGATATCAAAGAAAAGAAATTAACATTACCGCTTATTTATACGCTCAATAACTGTGATGCAGCACTGCGTAAAAAAATAATTTACATCATCAAAAATCAAAATACCCAAAAGGATAAAGTTGATTTTGTACTAAATGCAGTAGAAAATTTTGGCGGCATTACCTATGCAACAAATAAAATGTTTGCATATAGAGACGAAGCCCTGGAAATACTCCACAGCTTTCCTACATCAGAAGTGCGCGAGGCGCTAGAAGAACTTGTAAGGTATACAACCGATAGAAAATACTAATGGAAAAAAGGTGGACGATAGTAACATCCGATGCAGTAAAAACGGAGGCCTTACAAGCCGCCCTGAATATCAGCAAAACCATTTGTAGTATTTTGGTAGCAAGAGGCTTAGAAACTTTCGAAGCCTCTAAAAATTTTTACAGACCACAACTTTCGGACCTTCACGATCCTTGGCTCATGAAGGATATGGACAAGGCCGTTGCGCGCATTTTAACGGCGCGTGAAAAGAGTGAAAGAATACTTGTGTTTGGCGATTATGATGTGGATGGAACCACTGCTGTTGCAAGTATGTATCAGTTTATTGGTGGCATTCATAACAATACCGATTATTATATTCCGCACCGCTATAAAGAAGGGTACGGCGTTTCTAAAATGGGTATCGATTATGCAAAAGAAACGGGCTGTACATTAATTATATCACTGGATTGTGGTATCAAATCTACAGACCTTATTGCGTATGCTAAAACACTAGGGATTGATTTTATTGTTTGTGACCACCACTTACCTGATGCTATATTACCGCCAGCCGTTGCGATATTAAATCCCAAACAATTAGATTGCCCCTACCCCTACAAAGAATTATGTGGCTGTGGTGTGGGTATAAAACTAATGATGGCACTTGCACAAAAGCTTGAACTACCTGCGTCTAGTTACCTCGAATACCTAGACCTAGCGGCTACAGCGATTGCTGCAGATATTGTACCCATCACTGGTGAAAATAGAATTTTAGCCTATTACGGACTTGAAAAAGTAAATCAACATCCATGCCCAGGCATTAAAGCATTACTCCAACTTTCTAAGGTGGAGAAAAAAATGTTTTTAAATAATTTGGTGTTTGTAATAGCACCCCGCATCAATGCGGCGGGGCGTATGGACGATGCAAAAAAAGCAGTGCAACTTTTTATTGAAAAAGATGCTACCAAAGCGCTAGAGTTTGCACAAATGCTTCAGTCCGATAATTTGGACAGACGCGAAGCAGATAGCACCATCACAGAAGATGCGCTTGCACAAATCATCAACGACCCATCGCATGCGGGTAAAAAAACAACTTTTGTGTACCAAGAAACCTGGCATAAAGGAGTTGTTGGAATTGTAGCGAGTAGACTGATAGAAACTTATTATAGACCTACCATTGTATTAACAAGAAGTGGAGACATTGCAGCGGGCAGTGCACGCAGTGTGGTAGGGTTTAATTTATATGAAGCCATACATGCATGCCGTGAACATCTAATTGGCTATGGCGGGCATTTTGCGGCCGCAGGCATGACCCTCTTACCAGATAATGTTTCCGCTTTTGCGGCCGCATTTGAAGCAGCCGTAGCATCACAAATTACAGATGACTTACTCATTCCTGAAATTGTTATTGACGCGCCTATTTCCTTTAAAGAAATCAACCAAGGGTTTTATAATATTTTATCGCAGATGGAACCCTTTGGACCTGAAAATATGAAGCCCGTGTTTATTGCAAGGGGCGTAAATAATACGGGGTATTCTAAAATTGTAAAAGAGCAACACATTAGGTTTGTGCTACAACAAGACGGTGTTACGCTAACAGGTATTGGATTTAAAATGGCTGATAAATTTGCATTACTACAAATGAATCAGCCATTAGATATAGTTTTTACACTCGACGAAAACGAATGGAATAATGAAAAAACCATTCAGCTCAAAATGATTGACCTTCGTTTAAGTGCTTAACCGCGCTTTTTTAATTACGCTTATTTATTTTGCAAAAGATCTACGCTTCTGTTGATGAAGTTGGTTAGATCATTCCCTTTTAATAAACCCTGAGATAATAACGCAAGGTCTGCTAAATTGCGTACCTGACTTTTTTGTAGGTCTGCGTTACCTTCTTTTAATAAGGTTTGATAAATAGGGTGATTACCATTAACCGTTAAGGTTACTTCGTCAGGCATTTGCGCATAAAATGCAGTCATGCCGCCGCCTACGCCAGCCATATCTTTCATACGGCGCATAAACTCTGGTCTAGTGGCAACCACAGGAGCGCTATCTGCACTTAATCCTTTTACCTCTGTGGTAACGTGTAAATCTGCAATTTGTAAATTAAATAGTTCCTTTAATTTTTCGGCGTCGTCTTTGCTAAGTACCGATTCGTTAGACTCCTGCTTATCAATTAAATTATCAACGATATCAGCGTCCACTCTTACAAAAGTGACGTTCTCCCATTTCATTTCCATGTTGTTAATGAAAGCCGAGTCTACCAGGGTTTCCATTTTAACAACGGTATATCCTTTTTTAGTAGCCGCTTGTATGTAAGCGTCTTGCTGCACCGGATTGGTGGTGTATAAAATAACTTGTTTGCCGTCTTTGTTTTTTTGCGTAGCCTCCGTTAAAGTTTTATACTCTTCAAGTGTATGGAATTTACCAGTGGTGTCTTCCATTACAATAAACTTACCCGCTTTATCTAAAAACTTATCGTCGGTCATCATGCCGTACTTTACAAATAAGCCTAAGCTCTCCCATTTCTCTTCAAATGCTGGACGGTCTGCCTTAAATATTTCTTCTAATTTATCGGCTACTTTTTTAGTAATGTGCGCGTTAATTTTTTTAACGTTCGGATCACCTTGTAAATAGCTTCTACTCACGTTTAGCGGAATATCTGGGCTATCAATAACGCCATGTAATAACATCAAAAATTCTGGTACAATATCTTTTACCTCATCGGTAACAAATACTTGGTTGCAGTACAATTGAATTTTATCTTTTTGAATTTCGTAGCTCTGTTTAATTTTAGGGAAGTATAAAACACCCGTTAAATTAAATGGATAATCTACATTGAGGTGAATCCAAAA
>CAMAQW010000086.1 GCA_945860335.1 Sediminibacterium ginsengisoli
CCACTAAATACTGGTCTCTTATTATTTTAATGAGTTGACCATTATTAAGTTCAGGAACGAGTACTTTATCAAATCCTGCAATAATACTTCCTAAATTTTTTGGAAACGGACGCATGTATTTAATATGTGCATGACTTACAGCGTGTCCTGCTGCTTGTAATTCTGTAACAGCTGTTTTGATCGCACCATAGGTAGAACCCCAACCTAAAACGAGTACTTTTCCGGTTTCCGGACCGCTATCTAATTGTTGAAGCGGAATATAGTCTGCAATCTTATCTACTTTGGCCTGACGGGTGTTCACCATATGCTGGTGATTTTCTGGATCGTAACTTACATTACCCGTAACATCCTGCTTTTCGATGCCACCAATACGGTGTTCAAAACCTGCTGTGCCAGGAACCGCCCATGGCCTTACTAATTTCTCATCTCTTTTGTAGGGCATGAACTTGGTTTCACCTTCATCAAGTGTTGTTTTAAAACTTACTTGAATCGGTGCTAAATCTGCGGCAACTGGAAACTTCCAAGGCTCCGCACCATTAGCAATATAACCATCACTTAATAAAATAACTGGTGTCATATGTTGCACCGCAATGCGCACTGCTTCATAGGCTGCATCAAAACAATCGCTGGGTGTAGAAGATGCAATAATGGGCATTGGACACTCGCCGTTTCTACCATAATACGCTTGCAACAAATCACTTTGCTCTGTTTTGGTTGGAAGTCCGGTTGATGGACCACCGCGTTGAATGTTAATGATCACAAGTGGAATCTCGAGCATTACAGCAAGACCCATCGCTTCTGTTTTAAGCGCCATACCTGGCCCTGAAGTGGTGGTTATGCCAATAGAGCCACCATAACTAGCGCCAATGGCTGCCGATATACCGGCTATTTCATCTTCGGCCTGAAATGTTTTAATCCCAAAAGCCTTGTGCTTACTGAGTTCGTGTAAAATATCGGAAGCTGGTGTAATTGGATAGGTGCCTAAAAAAATAGACAGCCCCGATTTTTCACTTGCCGCAATTAATCCCATCGAAAGGGCCTGATTACCCATGATACTGCGGTAGGTTCCGGGAATCATTTTTGCCTTTTCTACCCTATAACGGCTCGAAAAAGTTTCGGTGGTATCGCCATAATTAAATCCTGCTTGCAACACTTTAATATTGCTTTGCAGGATGGTATCTTTTTTACCAAACTTTTCATTTAAGAAAGTAATGGTGTTGTCTAAATTTCTATTGTACATCCAATAAATAAGACCCAGTACAAACATGTTTTTTGCACGGTCTCGTTCTTTGGTGCCGAGGTCTGTAAAGTCTTTTAATGCTTCACGCGTAAGTTTAGTAACGTCTACTTTTATAAGTTCAAAACCTTCCAAACTGCCGTCCTCTATGGGGTTCACGCCATCTGGGTAATTGGCTAAGCGTAAATTTTTTGCGTCAAAACCATCTACGTTGGCAATTATTTTTCCGCCTTTTTTAATGGCTTTTAAATTTACTTTTAATGCGGCAGCATTCATAGCAACCAGTACATCACAATCATCACCAGGTGTAAAAACGCGGTCACTAGAAAAACGTAACTGAAATCCACTCACCCCCGGAAGTGTTCCAATTGGAGCACGAATTTCGGCGGGAAAATCAGGAAAAGTAGCAAGGTCGATACCCAGTAATGCCGTATTATTGGTAAACTGCTGACCGGTTAATTGCATCCCGTCTCCACTGTCACCAGCAAACTTAATTACGACGTCCTGCAGTAGTGTTTCCTTCTTTTCCATGAGCTTCTATAATTGCGGTAAAGTTACAATTTACTGAGGAGGTAGCCAATGGTTTTTTAACTGTTAAAGTATTGAAAAGAGGCTGCTTTGAAAATGAATCTTATTGTATATTTGGGTAACAAAAATTAAACAACCATGGCACTATTTGAATCAGGAAATCCAACCCTTTCAGAAAAAATGTTTGATAAGGTGGGTCACGCCCAGGCTAACGCAGCAGGCACCATGTCTGTTAGAGGCACCATGAACAAATTTGGACTCATGCTTATAGGTGTAATTGCAGGCGCTGGTTACACTTGGCATTTAATTGATCAAAACAACCCTTCACTTGCACAAACCCTTATGATTGTGGGTGTTATAGGTGGACTAATAACAGCACTTGCGATCACTTTTAAACCCAATTGGGCGCCAGCACTAGCGCCTGCTTATGCAATACTTGAAGGTTTATTTTTAGGGGCTATCTCTAAAGTGTTTAACGACGCTTTTTACCCTGGCATTGTAGTACAAGCGGTAGGCCTCACTTTTGGAGTAGCCGTTGCTATGTTTTTACTTTACAACTTTAGAATTATTAAACCTACCGAGAAGTTCAGATCGATGATCATGAGCGCCATGCTTGGTATTGCTATTTTTTATTTACTTACATGGATACTTAGTTTATTTAGCGTTGACGTAAGTTTTGTTAGAGATAACTCAATGTTAAGTATTGGCATTAGCTTATTTATTGTAGCCATTGCAGCACTCAATTTAATATTAGATTTTGATATGATTGAGCAAGGGGCCCAGCGTGGTGCTCCTCAATTCATGGAATGGTATGCAGCATTTGGTTTGATGGTAACCATTGTATGGTTATATTTAGAAATCTTAAGATTACTTAGTAAATTATCAAGCAGAGATTAATGCAACAAAATAAATTATTGATATTTAAAATGGTAGCAGCTTTTGGGTTGCTACCATTTTTTATTGCGGCACAAATGGGTTATTTACCTCCTTCTTTTAAAGACAGTAACCGACTCGAAAAGTTAAGTACTGCATTTCCGGTGGTTGAAAAAATGGTTCAAAAATATGCAGCCGATAATCATTTTCCAGGCTACAGTTTTGGCATCGTACTAGACGGAAAGCTCGTATATACAAAAAGCGGTGGCTATACCAATTTGGGTACCAAAACAGCTGCTAGTTCTAGTAGTATGTTTAGGATAGCCTCTATGTCTAAAAGCTTTACGGCGATGGCCATTTTAAAATTAAGAGATGAGGGTAAATTACATTTAGATGACGCCGTAAGCAAATACATTCCTGAATTAAAAAATCAAGGGCTCACCTCAGATGCTGCTCCCATCACCATTAGAGATTTACTCACGCACTCGGCAGGATTTCCAGAAGACAATCCGTGGGGAGACCGTCAGCTAGAAAAAACGTCTCAAGAATTTTTAACATTCATCAAAAAAGGAATACATTTTTCTACCGCTACTGGTTTATCCTACGAATACAGCAATGTAGGTTTTACCATGCTTGGTTATATCATAGAAAAAGTAACAGGTAAAAATTATGGTACTTACATTAAAGAAAATATTTGGAAGCCACTTAACATGGAAGCCAGCTGGGAATTTTCCAGCATTGATGATGCAAAGCTCGCACATGGATACAGATGGATTAATAATAATTGGACAGAAGAGCCATTATTACATGATGGTATTTATGGCGCCATGGGTGGTATGATTACAAGTGTAGCATCTTTTAGTAAATATGTATCACTTCACTTAGATGCGTGGCCTCCTAGAAACAATATTGAAACAGGACCTATCAAAAGAAGCAGCATTCGAGAAATGCACCAGCCTAGCAGATTTATTGGACTCAATGCTAATTATAAATACCCTTCTGGTAGAGCCTGCGCAACAACGGCCGCTTATGGTTATGGATTAAGCTGGTTAAAAGATTGTACCGGCCGAACAAGCATTGCGCATAGCGGTGGGCTTCCAGGATTTGGTAGCAATTGGAGAATCCTTCCTGAGTATGGACTCGGTGTTATACTACTTGCAAATGTAACCTATGCGCCAACTGCATTGTTTAATACCATGGTTATTGATACCATTTTAAGAATGGGAACTGTTGATTTACAGCCTAGAATTTTACCGGCTTCTGCCACATTAAAAAATGCACAAGCAAAATTAACAGCACTATTGCCTAATTGGAAAAATGCAGCTGCTTCTAATTTGTTTGCCGAAAACTTTTTTGATGACTATAAAATAGATGCGCTCATTAAAGAGGCAACTAGCATTTTTGATGCGGCTGGGGCGGTAAATGAAACCGGCGACTTGATACCAGAAAATGAATTACGTGGCTACTATTATTTGCATGCAAAAAATGGAACCATAAAAATCAGTTTCACTTTAACGCCTACAAACCCAAGCCAAATTCAGGAGTACCATATTAGCTTTCAAAAACAAATTCAGGAATAAATATTCAAGAATAACTATTTTCTAATAGCTACGCCTGCCCTAGCACCCGTGTGCACCCCTGAATCAATGGTAACTACGCCATTTACAATCACGTAATTAAACCCTACAGCGTATTGGTGCGGATTTTTATATTCGGCCCTGTCGCCAACATCTGCTTCATTAAATAAAACAATATCAGCAGCAAAATTTTGACGAAGTAACCCTCTATTTGTAAATCCAAATTTTTGTGCAGGTAATGAAGTCATGCGGCGCACTGCTTCTTCTAATCCAATAACATTTTCTTCACGTACATATTTTTTTAACACCCTTGCATTGGTACCATACCCTCTTGGATGCGGATTGCCTTCATTGTATACCCTAATACTTGCATCAGAAGCAAACATATTAAATGGATAACGCATAATGGCTTTAATATCTAATTCACTCATGCCATGAAATACCATGGATGCGCCGCCCTTTTCCATCATCTGAATAATGGTTTCTGCCTCTTGTTTAGCGGTATGTTTTTTCCCTAAAAAAATATTGACTTCTTCGATGCTTTTTCCATTGAGTGTCGTGTCTTTTGCAAAATAAGCAACCACCGGGTAACTAAAGTGCTTAAGCTTTCTTTTTGCAAGTCGCGCTAACATATAATTAGCTACTTCTTTTCTGATAGCAGGGTTTGCAAGCCTTGCTACTATTGAGTCTTGACCATCGGCAAGTACCCAGTCTGGCATGAGTGTACTTAATGAAGTGCTACTTGCCGTGTACGGATATTGATCGATGGTTACATCAAGGCCATTTTTTCGCGCATTTAAAATGAGGGGTAATGTTTGAGCACTTCGGCCCCAGTTTTGTTGACCGCTTACTTTAAAATGAGAAATTTGCACAGGCAAATTTGCAGTACTGCCAATGTACAAAGCTTCTTCGATGGCGGCCACCACACTATCACCTTCATCACGCATATGCGATGCATAAACGCCATTGTATTTTGCTGCAACTTTTGCTAAACGAACAATTTCTTCGGTGGTAGAATAAGTGCCAGGAATATAAATAAGACCGGTACTCATACCAACAGCACCATCACGCATGGCTTTGTCAACAATGGTTTCCATGGCCTGCATTTCTGTTTCGGTAGGATTCCTGCTAGCTCTTCCCATTACTTTTTTTCTTACATCATTGTGTCCAACAAGTGCAGCTACATTTACTGATGTTTGCAGGCTATCAATTTTACGCAGGTACCTTCCAATGTTTGCATCTGACGAACCACAGTTACCTGTAATAACAGTTGTAACGCCATCATAAATAAAATTAGTGGCTTCCGGATTTTTCACTTCATCTCCTTCGATGTGCGTATGCACATCAATAAAACCGGGCGCTGCAACGAGTCCTGTTGCATCAATCACTTTTTTAGCAGTCCACCCACTCAATTTTCCAATTTGCAATATTTTACCGCCACTTACTGCGATATCACCATAAAACCAAGAGTTTCCTGTGCCATCTAAAATTTTGGCATTTTTAATAAGGATATCAGCCGTTTGAGCAGGCATTTGAGCCTCAAGCGAAACAGTTGTAAAAACAATAAAAAACAGAACCAAAGACAGTTTATTAAGCATATACCTAAATTTATACGGGAAGATAAGTATTCTTTAGGCTCATTTAGGTTGAAAATCTCCACCTGAATAACGTAAATTTGCCCTCCAATAAGAACTGAAATAAGCTATGCTCGATAAGTTAGAAGCCATAAAAGCCCGTTTTGACCAGGTAGGTATTGCCCTTACCAATCCCGAAATTATCAATGACCAAAAACAATTTGGGGCCTACAGTAAGGAGTATCGTTCTTTGGAAAAAATCGTACAGCCTTACGAAGCCTATGTTCGTGTGCTTGCCGATTACAGTTTTGCTAAAGAGAGCCAAAATAGTAGTGATGAAGATATGCGCGAGTTGGCTAAAATGGAATTACCTGATTTAGAAATAAAAAAAGAGGAACTAGAAGCGTTATTAACCAAACTATTAATTCCTAAAGATCCTCAGGACGATAAAAATGCCATTTTGGAAATTAGAGCAGGAACAGGTGGAGACGAAGCCAGTTTGTTTGCTGGTGATTTATTAGGCATGTATTTACGTTACTGTGCTAAAAAAGGTTGGAAAACAGCCGTGGTGAGTGAAAGTGAAGGTACCGTTGGTGGCTACAAAGAAGTGATATTGGAAGTAACCGGCGAAGATGTATATGGTACCCTCAAATTTGAAAGTGGCGTACACCGCGTGCAAAGGGTTCCTAACACAGAAACACAAGGTCGCGTACATACATCCGCTGCAACGGTTGCAGTAATGCCGGAAGCAGAAGAAGTGGATTTTGAATTGAAAGAGAGTGATGTGAAAATGGAAACCGCAAGAAGTGGTGGTGCGGGTGGACAAAACGTAAACAAAGTAGAAACAAAAGTTTTTTTAACGCATATTCCTACTGGCGTTGTAGTGGTTTGTCAAACAGAAAGATCGCAACTTGGTAACCGCGAAAAAGCCATGAATATGCTTCGTACAAAATTATACGAAGAGCAGGTGCGCAAACAAGAAGAAGAAATTTCTACAAGGCGTAAAACACTCGTAAGTACCGGCGATAGAAGTGCTAAAATAAGAACCTACAACTGGCCACAGGG
>CAMAQW010000087.1 GCA_945860335.1 Sediminibacterium ginsengisoli
GGACCAGACGCAGCAGCGGGTGGTGCGCAACAACAAAATGACAATGTAGAAGACGCGCAGTTTGAAGAAGTAAAATAAGGTTTACATAGGATGAATAAAAAAATCCCCTGCGTTTTCGTAGGGGATTTTTTTATGACTACGTTTATTTAATAATGCGGTAGCACCAACGCTTTAGTTTTCCTTCAAAATCAAAACCGGTAGTTGCTTTGGTGATGTCTTTAATGCTGCTTGCTTTAATACCCGCTTCATCTAAAATAAATTTAGTGTAGTTGGTACTAAAATAAAGTGTGCCACCATTTGTGGTAGCTGCAAGCATATCATTGATTAATTCTACGTGGTCTCTTTGGATGTCTAAAAAATCTTTCATACGCTTGCTATTGCTAAACGTAGGAGGGTCCATTACAATTAAATCAAAACTATTAGGAGTAAGGGTTTTCAAATACTGTTTTACATCGGCGTGTATATAAAAATATTTGCTAGGATCTTTTAATAGGTTAATGGCCATATTTGTTTCGGCCCAACTTAAATAGGTTTTAGATAAATCTACCGATGTTACAGTAGCAGCTTCTCCTGCTGCAGCATACACCGAAAAGGAGCCTGTATAGCAAAATAAATTTAAAAAACGTTTGTCCTTTGCTTCTTTACGCACCATCTCTCTGGTAGTGCGGTGGTCTAAAAAAAGTCCGGTATCTAAATAGTCTGTTAGGTTTACCTGAAATTTCAAATCATTTTCAAGTACCGTAAAAAATTCCTGCTTGGTATCTACTTTTTCATACTGCTCGTCTCTATGAGACATTTTTTTTCTTTCACGCTTATAAATACTGGTAAGCGGCGTGCCAGTTACCTCGCTAATAATTTCGAGAGAGGGTTGAAGCCAGGCATCATGCTCTTCGTCGGTCATGCCATGCCTTCTTACATACTCCGATACGTAAATTTTATTTTCGTATGCTTCTATACAAAATGGAAATTCGGGAAGATCATGCTCGTAAATACGGTAACAGCCTACACCGGTGCGCCTAGCAATTTTACTACGGTGTTTAAACACTTTTGTAAGTCTATTGCTAAACATTTCTAGCTTTTGGGCTAGCGGTAGTCCTTGTTTTTTTTCTATTTCTTCTTCCATGATTTATTGTAAAGCAGCGAGAGCGTCTTTGATACGCGCCCATGCTTTTTCAATATTTTGCATGCTATTGGCAAAAGAGAAGCGAACACAATTGGGTTCTCCAAACGCGTCACCCATTACACTTGAAACGTGCGCTGTATTTAATAAGTACATGCTAAAGTCTGCTGCATTTTTTATGGTTTCACCATTTGCAGATTTACCATAATACGCACTTACATCCGGAAATACATAAAATGCACCCTGCGGTTCAAAGCAAATAAAACCTGGCATTGCATTTACAAGTTCTAAGGTTCTTGTTCTTCTACGTGTAAACTCTTCTGTCATTTCTAGTGAAGGTCTTAAATCACCAGTTAGCGCAGCTACTGCAGCTTTTTGCGTGATTGAGCAAGTGCCACTTGTAAACTGTCCTTGTAATTTTTCCATGGCTTTTGCAATAGTGGTGTTTGAGGCCGTGTAACCAAGTCTCCAACCTGTCATTGCAAAACCTTTACTTAATCCGTTGATGACAACTACGCGGTCTTTGATTTCTGCAAACTGAGCAATGCTTTCGTGCTTGCCTTCAAAATTGATGTATTCGTATATTTCGTCTGATAAAATAATAATGTTTGGATGCTTTTTAAATACTTCTACTAGCGCTGTTAGTTCGGCTAAAGTATATACGGCGCCAGATGGATTACATGGCGACGAAAACATAAACACTTTTGTCTTAGGAGTGATCGCTGCTTCTAACTCGGCAGCAGTTGTTTTAAACTGGTTGGCAACGGTGGTTCTAATTTCAACCACTTTACCACGGGCAATTTTTACAAGCTCCGAATAGGTTACCCAGTATGGTGTAGGAATAACAACTTCATCACCATCGTCAACAAGTGCTAAAATGGCGTTTGCTAAACTTTGTTTAGCACCGGTAGAAGTCACAATATTTTCTGGTAAATAATCTAAATTATTATCTCTTTTTAATTTGGTGCAAACCGCTTCTCTTAAGTCTGCAAAACCAGCAACAGGGGTGTAGTGGCTCCAGTTATCATTGATGGCTTTGATAGCAGCATCTTTAATATGCTGAGGCGTATCAAAATCTGGTTCTCCTAAACTAAGGTCTATAACATCAATGCCTTTAGCCCTTAATTCGCGACCTAATTTGGCCATTTTGAGGGTTTCTGGTTCTGCGAAACGGTCAAGGAGTGTAGAGAGTTGCATGCTTACTTGTATTAGAAAGTGTTAAAATGGATTCGATTGCGGAGCAAAGTTCGTGAATCTTGGCTTACCAGCACACAGCCAAAAGCGTTAGAACACTTATTGGGGATAAGTTGGCTTCTGTTTAAATATTTCTAGTTTTGCTAACTTTCGTTAGTTTTGTTTCAACAACGATTGTATGGCGGCTGCGCATGATTTTATTTCGGTATTTGATATGTTTAAAATAGGTGTGGGGCCTTCTAGTTCTCATACCCTAGGTCCATGGCGCGCAGCGCTGGATGTTATGGAAAAGTTGGATGCCTCTCATAAAACCGCTACAATCAATTCTATATCTGTTTTACTCTATGGCTCACTCGCCAAAACGGGTAAAGGGCACGGTACCGATATTGCGGTGATGCTTGGCTTAATGGGATACGACCCAGAAACCATCGATGTTGGTATCATGGACGAACTAATTAGTAGTGTATCAACAAAACAGGTGTTGGACTTAAAAAATCATGGACCCATAAGTTTTGATCCTGCAAAACATATTGCGTTTTTAAAATCCGAATCACTTCCTTTTCATCCCAACGGATTAACATTTTTAATTGAGTTAAAGGACGGAAACAAAATAGCAGAAACCTACTTTTCGGTGGGTGGTGGTTTTATTGTACAAGAGGGTAAAGCGCCCGATCAAAAAGAAAATATAGAAGTTCCATTTACCATCGAACACGCCAATGATCTACTCCACTGGTGTATGAAAACGGGTTTATCTATTAGTGCGATTGTTTTTGAAAATGAATTAACGAGGCGCAGCGAATCTGATATTAAAGAAGGTGTACTCAACATTTGGTACGCCATGCGTGATTGCATGTACCGTGGTGTGCACAAAGAAGGCCTATTACCCGGTGGGCTAGAAGTGAAGCGCAGAGCGGCTGCCATGAATAAGCGTCTACTAAAAGATGCAGCTTATGATGGATACGATGCATGGACATCAGTGATACAAAAAGGAAGTAATGACTTTAGTTATATTCTAGATTTTGTAAGTGTGTTTGCACTTGCAGTGAATGAAGAAAATGCATCTTTTGGTAGGGTAGTAACAGCGCCTACCAATGGGGCTGCCGGTGTAATTCCTGCAGTACTTCAATACTATATTTGTTTTTGTGCGCAAAATGTATCCAGTAAACAACTGGAAGAAAATATTATTACTTTTTTACTAACTGCATCAGAAATTGGCAGCCTGTTTAAAAAAGGAGCCACCATATCTGCTGCGATGGGGGGATGTCAAGCAGAGATTGGTGTTTCTGCTGCCATGGCAGCTGCTGGTTTAACGGCGTTAATGGGTGGATCGCAACGTCAAGTGCTTATGGCTTCTGAAATTGCGATGGAACATCATTTAGGACTTACTTGTGATCCTATTGGAGGGCTGGTTCAAATACCATGTATTGAGCGTAATACCATGGGTGCGGTAAAAGCAATTACGGCTTCACAACTTGCGCTGCAAGGCACACCAGATTTTGCAATTGTAAGTTTAGATAAAGTGATTCAAACCATGTGGGATACTGCACAAGACATGAATAGCAAATACAAAGAAACAGCGGATGGGGGACTCGCTGTTCACGTACCTATTAGTTTATCGGAATGCTAATTAAAATGGAATGTAGTATTTGGTATTACACCAATTCTTCGTCTGGCACCAACGCATAATTTTTTATTTCGTTGTACAGCGTACCACGCTCAATAGGTTCTCTTTTAACTTGTTTGATTAGGCGCACAAGATCTGCGGTGCTCATAGTAGGTGTTTGTTCTTCACTACCTGCCATGGCATAAATTTTTGTTGAATCATCGATAGTGCCATCAATATCATTCACACCAAAAGATAAAGTAAGCTGCGCATTTTGTCTACCAAGCATTGGCCAGTAGGCTTTAATGTGTGCAAAATTATCCATGTAAAGGCGTGATACAGCGTACATGCGCATATCTTCGATAGTGGTAGACTCTGCAATATGACTCATCTCATTGTCTTGGTTGCGAAACTTTAATGGAATAAAAGTATTGAAGCCACCAGTTTCATCTTGCAGTTGGCGAAGGCGCTCCATATGATCTATACGGTGCCAGTATTTTTCGATGTGGCCATATAATAAGGTAGCATTGCTATGCATGCCTAATTGATGTGCTACTTTATGAATATTCAACCAACCATCTGCGTCTACTTTGTCTTCACAAATTTGTTTTCTAATTTCTGGATGAAATATTTCGGCGCCACCACCAGGTAATGAATCGAGCCCTGCAGCATGTGCAAGTTTCATACCTTCCTCGGTAGTTACTTTTGCTTTTTTAAACATGTAATCTAGCTCTACGGGTGTAAAGCCTTTGATGTGAAGTTCAGGACGGTGTGCTTTGATGGCCTTTAATAAATCAATAAAAAAAGCAAGGTTCATTTTAGGATGAACGCCACCCACTATATGCACTTCGGTTACGGGTTTACCGTCGTAACTTTTTACAATATGCATCATTTGCTCGATACTTAATTCCCAACCTTCTTCTCTATTGGCATATAATTTTGAGTAGGAGCAAAACTTACATGAAAACACACACACATTGGTGGGTTCGATATGAAAATTTTTATTGAAATAGGTTTTATCGCCGTGCTTTTGTTCGCGCACAAAATTAGCAAGGGTACCTAGCCAAGACAAAGATCCTTTTTCAAAAAGCGTAACACCTTCATCAAATAAGATACGCTCTTGATTAATTATTTTATTGGCAATACGTTGTAGTTCTTTATCTTTTGTTGCTTCAACTAATGAAACAATAGCCGCTCTATTGGTACCCATCACGCAGTCATTTATTTAGACTGCAAAGTTACAACAACTTTAAGATTAACCCATTAAAATACCGGCGATACTAGCAGATAAGTAGGATGCTAAAGTACCGCACAACAAGGCTTTTAAGCCAAGTTTGGCAAGGTCGGCTCTACGGCTAGGGGCTAGTTCTCCAATACCACCAATTTGCATACCAACACTACTAAAGTTTGCAAAACCACAAATAGCGATACTTACAATTAAAAGCCCTTTTTCTGATACGATTGGAACGGCTTTTGTGGTCAAATTGTTAAACGCAACAAACTCGTTGATGGTTAGTTTTTGACCAAGAAGGGTAGCTGCATTAGCAACGTCCTGGCCCGGAACACCCATGGCCCATGCCATTGGATAAAATATTTTACTGAAAATAAAATCGAGTGATAAGCCTGGGTAAACAAGACCTAGTATATAGTTTAAAAAGGCAATTAAGGCAATAAAACCAATAAGCATGGCTATAACGTTAACGGCAATTTTCATACCATCGCTTGCACCATGTGAAATGGCGTCAATGATATTGCTGTAAGGGCTTTTTACTTCTAGTTTTACTTTTCCCATGGTTTCCGATTCTTCGGTTTCCGGAAAAACAATTTTTGAAATTACGAGTGCACCAGGGGCTGCCATTAAACTAGCCGTTAATAAATACTCGGCTTTAGCACCCATGTTGGCATACACAATTAAGATACCACCAGCAATACAAGCAAGGCTACCACTCATACTAGCCAGTAGCTCACTTTTTGTCATACCATTTAAATACGGACGAATCATTACCTGTGCTTCTACCTGTCCCACAAAAGCACTTGCTACATTACTAAGTGCTTCGGCACCACTAACGCGCATGATAAAGTTCATGGCTTTTGCAATAATTGATACAATAAATTGCATCACTCCAAAGTGATATAAAATAGCCACAAGCACACAAACCAATATAATAGTTGCCGTAACGCTAAAAGCAAATACAAAACCACCTTGTCCAAAATCTTTAACGCCATCAGGTGCATTTACCATAACACCACGGTACACAAACGCTACGCCTTCTCTGGCAAAACGTTCAATTTTTTCCATACCGTGTCCTAGTTTTTGAAAAAACCAGGTTACTGGTGGAACTTTTAAAACAAGCACTGCAATAAGTACTTGTAATAGCATGCCGCTCACGACTAATCTATAATTGATCCTTCTTTTATTGTTTGAAAATAAAAAGGCAATCGCTAGTATTAGGATAATACCTAGTACGCCGTGAAATTTGTCCATGCTATTTTTTTTGGCTGGGTTAAAATGGTAAGATACGGTCTTACATTAAAGATTGTATCTTTTTGTCAAGTACCGACTTAGGTACTGCGCCAATTTGCTTGTCTACAATTTGACCGCCTTTGATAAATAAAATAGCAGGTATAGAAGTGATACCGTAGTTAACACTCAAATTAGGATTGTTGTCTACGTTTACTTTTCCAATATTTACTTTGCCATCATATTCTTTTGCGAGTTCTTCGATAACGGGTCCGATTGCTCTGCAAGGTCCACACCATTCTGCCCAAAAATCAACTAAGGTTAATTTGTCACTGTCTAATACGGTTGCCTGAAAATTGGCATCTGTTAATTCTAAAGCCATCATTTTTTATTTAAAATTGTAAGTAAAGTTGAATCATTAAGAAGTGTCAAATTTAAATCCAAACCCTGCAACTGCCACATT
>CAMAQW010000088.1 GCA_945860335.1 Sediminibacterium ginsengisoli
ACTTGCATTTGTGCGCCAAGCTGCAAATAGGCATCTTTATTTTCCATATAAGTTGCAAGCGCTACTTGCTTGGGTGTATCTGCACAAAAGGCATTAAACTGATGCACTTTCCGGTACGCTTCCATTAAACCTGTATCACCAATACAATAACCTAATTTCCATCCGGTGGCATGATAAGTTTTACCAAAAGAAAAACATACAAAACTACGCGATAATAAATCGGGGTAACGCAGTATGCTTTGGTGCTCGACACCATCATACACTAAATGCTCATATACTTCGTCACTCAAAATAATAATATTCGTACCCCCCACTATATTTCTTAACTGCTCAATATCATTTTTTGAAAGCACCGTTCCGGTAGGGTTGTGTGGTGAATTGATCATGATGCACTTAGTGCGATCCGTAATTTTTTCACGCACCAAATCCCAAGGAATCTGGTAGCTAGGAAAACGAAGCGGAATGGTCACCGCAACCGCGCCATTAATTTCAATATTTGGAATATAACTATCGTAACAGGGTTCAAAGACAATCACTTCATCCCCTTTTTGCAAAATGGTGGTAAGGGCCGTGTAAATGGCATAGGTTCCGCCTGGGGTTACAATAATATCAGTTCCCGCAGATACCTGTGTGCCATACAGTGCATGTACTTTGCTTGCAATGGCCTCTCTAAGCGGCAAATAGCCATTCATATGCGTGTACTGGTTATGGCCGTTTCGCATAGCAGCAGCCACTAGTTCTACAAGATCTTGCGGCATGTCAAAATCAGGAAAACCCTGCCCTAAATTAACAGCGCCATGCTTTGAAGCAAGTTCACTCATCACTGTAAAAATACTGATGCCCGTACTTGGTAATTTAGAAATAACCTGCATGTGCGAGGGATAAAAAATTATAAAGCCAACTTGCTACCGAGCCTATTTAATTCGATCTCTGCAATTTTAGCCGTGTATTGTAGGTTCACCAAACGATAGCCAGCATTTTCAAAACTCTGCTGTGCTTGACGCACTTCAATAATAGTTGCCTGAGCTAGTTCAAATTTTTGCATCACCAAATCTAGAAGCTGACCAGACAGTGCATAGTTGTCGGCTTCTGTTTGCATTTGCGTAATAGCATTGGTGTAGGCATTAAATGTTTTAACAGCATTTGTTTCCAGGGTAAGTGCTAGATTTTCTTGTTGGAGTTTAGCACTGCGTGTATTGATTGCAGCTACTTGTCCTTGACGCTTAAACACAGAACCATTATACAATGGAACACTCAGGTTCACACCAAAAAATGGACCATAACTTTGGTTGAGTAAAATAAATCCTGCTGCACTTTTATTACTATTTAAATTAAAGCCTGTTGTAGCTCTTAAAGATGGCATACGAAGTGCGGCCGTTTCTTTTTCGATGAGTTGATTGATGGTAATTTGTGTAGCAGCTGCCATATAATCAGGATTGGATGGCAGCGTAGCCTTGATATTTTCTAATGATAAGTTTTTATCAATTGCAATTTTATCTTCTACTACAATAACAGAGTCGGGTGCTTGCACCATCGATTGTAGTAGGTCTGCTTTGCTTTGTTTGATAATTAAATACTGTGTTTCGAGTGCCTGCTTTTGCTGGTTTAAATCAAGCTTGGCCTGATAAATATCTGCATTATTGGCAAGTCCCGCTTCTTTTCTAGCTTCTAAAACATCAAGTCGTTTTTGAAAAACCGCAATAGATTTTTGTATGGTTTTTAATAATTCCTGTTGACGCACTATTTCATAATAACGCACGCTAACAAGCGCCATGGTATTTTGAAGTTGCGCATTCAGCACATTTTTATTGAGTAACTCTAATTGAGCCAATCTTTTTTGCGTTGTTACAATGCGGTTGCCATTGTATAATAACATACTTCCCGTTACACCTAGTTGTAAAATATTAGACCCTACATTGTTGCGTTGTGTGTTACGACTAGCATCCGGAAACTTTTGATTGATTGAAATGATTTGTTCGTTGTCAGAAGCGTTTACATTGACCGTTGGAAGTGCTCCAGCAACGCCCGGGTTATTGTTGATATTACTAATCGCTAATTGGTTGCGAACTAGTTCAACATCATAACTATTTTTAAGCGCGATAGAAATGGCGTTATCTAACGTTAATTTTTGTTGCGCATTTACTTGCGAAACAGCGGCAACAATAAATAATACAAGAAGCCATTTTTTCATGTGTACAGTTTTTATTTGATTAGCCAACGAGTGTTCCCACCTGCATACCTTCTACCACTTTTAATAAATTACCAGGCTTGTTCATGTCAAACACAATGATGGGTAATTTATTTTCCATACACAAAGTAAAGGCCGTCATGTCCATTACTTTTAAGTTTTTAGAAATACAATCTTGGAAACCAATGGTTTCAAATTTAGTTGCGGTAGGATCTTTTTCTGGATCGGCACTATACACACCATCTACACGTGTACCTTTTAAAATAACATCGGCCTTCATTTCTATGGCACGCAGTGAACCCGCTGTATCGGTGGTGAAATAAGGGTTACCAGTACCTGCACCAAATATTACTACACGTCCTTTTTCTAAATGTCTTAATGCTTTACGGCGGATATACGGCTCCGCTACCTGCTCCATATTGATGGCACTTTGCAGTCTTGTATACACACCAATTTTTTCTAGCATCGCCTGCATGGCCATAGCGTTAATAACCGTTGCCAGCATGCCCATATAATCTCCATGCGCACGTTCAATACCACTATCTGCTTCATTCATGCCCCTGTAAATATTACCACCGCCAATAACGATGGCAACTTGTACCCCCAGGTCTACTACTTTTTTAATATCCTGCGCATACTGTTCAATAATTTTTGGATTGAACGGGTCGCCATTTCTTTGTTCACCTAATAAGGCTTCGCCAGATAATTTAAGGAGGATTCTTTTGTACTTAGGCAGCATAATGGGTCATTTATATATGCAAATAACCTCAATTTTTAGCCAAGTGCCAAAGAAAACAGGGGCAAAAAAATAGAGGCCCGTTAGGGCCTCTATGTATAAGCAGTTTGAAACTGTATTTTAACCTAAAGCTACACGCTTAAATTCTGTAACAACAACGTCGCCAGCAGATTTTAAGTAAGCTTCTACACTGATACCACCATCCTTAACAAAGGCTTGTGCTAAAAGAGTATTTTCTTTGAAGAAAGCATTGATCTTACCTTCAGCAATTTTAGCAACCATTTCGTCTGGTTTACCTGCCATCTTAGGATCTTCCTTCATGGTATCGATGATGATAGCACGCTCTCTTTCAACGGTATCAGCAGGAATAGAATTTGCATCAACCGCAAGAGGGTTCATCGCTGCAATTTGCATCGCTACGTCTCTACCAGCTTCTGCTGCTTCTTTATTTAAACCTACTAATACACCCATACGGTTTGCACCATGGATATAAGATGCCACAAAAGCAGCTTCTACTCTTTCAAATTTAGCAACACCAATTTTTTCACCGATAGAAGCTAATTTATCGTTGATCATATCAGACACTTTAGCGCCACCTATCAATACTTCATTTAATTCTTCTGCAGATTTTACATTGTTTGCAACAGCAGCATCAGCGATGCTTTGCGCAAATGCAACGAACTCTGCATTTTTAGAAACGAAATCAGTTTCGCAAGAAATACAAACGATAAAACCCGTTTTGTTGTCTGCAGAAGTTTGTGCAATAATTACACCTTCTTTTGCTTCACGGTCGCTACGTTTTGCAGCCACTTTTTGACCTTGCTTACGTAACCAATCGATAGCCGCTTCAAAATCACCAGCAGATTCTGTTAATGCTTTACGGCAATCCATCATACCTGCGCCAGTAGCCTGACGAAGTTTATTAATATCTTGGGCTGTAATGTTTACAGTACTCATAATAATTATTTTTTAGGCTTTATGAAAATTGGGCCACAAATCATTACCAATTGGTATTGAAGTGATGGCCCAATTGAATTGTATTTTATTTTCCAGCAGCAGGACGACGTGTTCCTGTTGTAGTACGACGCTTAGGAGCTGCACCATCTGCGCTAGCAGGTGCTCTGCGACCACCGCGACCAGCTTCTGCTTGCGCTTCTGCTTCTAGTCTGCGAGCCTTTGCTTCGTTTTCGTTGTTTGATTCATCAGACTCATCATCATCTTTAGATGCTTGACGCTCTGCTAAACCTTCTGCGATTGCAGCAACGATATAGTTAGTAATGATCGCAATAGATTTTGTTGCATCATCATTTGCAGGTACTGCAAAGTCAACTTTATTAGGATCACAGTTGGTATCTACCATACCAAAAGTAGTAATGCCTAAACGCTTAGCTTCTGCAAGTGCAATATGTTCTACACCAATATCTACTAAGAAAAGTGCAGCTGGTAAACGGCCTAATTGCGCGATACCACCTAATACTTTTTCCATTTTTTCTTTGTCACGACTTAAAGTAAGACGCTCTTTTTTAGTTAAGCTTTCTGCGCTTCCGTCTGCTAACATTTTTTCAATGCTTTGCATCTTTTTAACGCTCTTACGAACAGTATTGAAGTTAGTAAGCATACCACCTAACCAACGCTCAGTAGCATAAGGCATGTTCACACGCTTTGCGCATTCGCTCACGATTTCTTTTGCCTGCTTTTTAGTAGCAACAAACATAATCTTCTTACCACTCTTTGCAATTTGCTTAACAGCGGCAGCAGCTTCTTGTAAGTGATCTACTGTTTTATTGAGGTCAATAATGTGAATACCTTTCTTCTCAGCAAAGATGTAAGGTAACATCTTAGGATTCCACTTCTTTTTGAGGTGACCAAAGTGTACGCCGGCCTCCAAAAGTTGTTGCTGTAATGAAGTATTATTTTCCATTGTATGATTGTATAATTTGTTAGAGTATAAGTTTGATTAACGTTTGCTGAACTGATAGCTTCTACGTGCTTTCTTGTGACCGAATTTCTTACGTTCAACACTACGTGGATCACGCTTCAATTGACCAGCTGCTTTTAAAGTAGGACGGAATTCAGGATTCATCTCTAATAAAGCACGAGCGATACCAAGCTTAGCAGCTTCGGCTTGACCTTTAAGGCCACCACCTTGTGCGTTAATTACGATGTCAAATTTGCCTAACACTTCTGCTGTCTTTAAAGGAGCTTCTACTTGGTTTTGCAAGTATACAAGTGGGAAATAAGCTTTATAGTCTTTGTCGTTTACAGTGATCTTACCATCACCCTTGCTAATAAATACACGGGTTACAGCTTCTTTACGGCGACCAACTGCGTTTTTTTGTTTTTCCATTTATGTTGGAATTAATGTTTTGTAATTGGTTTAGAATGTAAGTTCTTTTGGTTGCTGTGCGCTGTGTTGATGAGCAGCACCTGCATAAACAAATAACTTTTTGATCATCTTGCGACCCAAACGGTTTTTAGGTAACATACCTTTTACCGCTCTTTCCATAATTACTTCTGGACGACGCTTGATTAAATCTTCAGCAGCTTCTTCTTTTTTTCCACCTGGGAAACCAGAGAAGTTGATGTATTGTTTGTCATGAAATTTGTTACCAGTGAAAACAACTTTTTCGCAGTTAATCACAATAACATAATCGCCACAGTCTACGTGTGGAGTGTAATACGCTTTGTTCTTACCACGAAGAACAGCCGCGATTTTAGATGCAATACGTCCTACGGTTTGATTAGTACCGTCAACCACATACCAGTTGTGCTGAACAGTAGCCGCGTTTGCATGCTTGGTGGTGAAATGAAGTTTACTCATAATATTTAGTTTTAATGACCCAGCGCTATCCCGCTGGTTTTAAATGGACGGCAAAGGTGAGGCAGTAGAATTGATTTACCAACTATTTTGAGGTTTATTTTTACGCGAACCTTTATAAATCATTGATTTTCAATGATAAATTTGAATCATTAAATTAATCATCAAAATATATGTTGATTATCAACGAGTTATGTGTATTATGAATATGCAATGCCAATTGAACTCGGAGCCCATCCGTACCAAATGTTGTAATTTTATAGTCTATGAAGAGATTTGCGTCATTGGTTGTGCTGGGTTTACTCCTACAAATTGTTGGGAATGCGCAAACATCTCCCACTGGTAATTGGCTCATTTATTTTGGAAACCAGTCATTTAAAAAGGATTGGATTTGGACCAATGAAATTCAGCATAGAAATTACAATGCCTTTGGTGATCTTGAACAGTTATTAATTAGAACAGGCATTGGAAAAAATTTAACCCCGGGGAACAACAACTTACTTTTAGGCGTAGGGTATATTCAATCGGAACCGTATACCACTGGTACCAATATTAAAACAAAGCAAATTGAGTGGCGTACCTACCAACAGTTTTTAACCAAGCAAAATATTGGACGACTTTACCTGCAACACCGCTACCGATTAGAAGAACGTTTTATTTCAGATAATTTTAAAATTAGATTCCGATATTTTTTAGGTTTGAATATACCTGTTAGTAAAAAAGAAATGGGTGCAAAAACTTGGTACGCCTCTATGTACAATGAAATATTTATGCATACTACATCTACTTTATTTGACAGAAATAGAGTCTATGGTGCCATTGGATATCAAGCAGGCCCCGCTATTAAATTAGAACTTGGACTCATGCAGCAAATTCAACAAAACAAAAGTCGTACCCAATTTCAATTGGTGGTATTTAATAATTTACCATTGTAACTATGTACAACAAATTCAAACCACAATCGCTTTTTACTGGACAAGCCATTATTGATGGTGATAACAGGGTTGTTGTTACAACAAAGGATGGAACCATTGTAGATATAATTTCTGCATCAGAAGCGGGAGAAGATATTCAAG
>CAMAQW010000089.1 GCA_945860335.1 Sediminibacterium ginsengisoli
CTTCCGAAACTTGAGCCATCAAACACTGAACAGCTAAAACTGCTGTTACCATCAAAGAAACAATCTTCTTCATTTGTCGGTTTTTATAGTTGTTTTTAATCTGCGTTTTTTATCGTTCCTGTGCGCCTGCTAAATCCCATTTTTGCGGGGACCATACTTGCGCGCCTAAAAATCAATTGTCCTCTTTCTAAACTCATAAAATTCATAAATCCAGTACCAAGCCCCGTTGCATTTTCTTTTAAGATATAATACACTGCTCTTGAAAGTGCATACTGACCTCTTGATATTGTTGCCTGCGAAGGTCTAGCATACAAGCCTTTTTCTTCGCACTTGGTACACTCTACTAATCCTAAATTTACTTTTTTAAGGTATTCAAGTTGCGTTGAATTGTAAGAATCGCCAATCCAGCTAAGTCCCACAAAGCCAATAGCATCAGCCCTTTCGGCTACTTTTGCTAAAACGTCTTCACTATTTTTTGCGGCTACTACATTAGAGCCAAATGGCGCTCCATGTAAAATAGTATCGCGCAAATATCTAACGGTACTCGTTGCCGAATTTCCATCCATGACTACCGTGGTAGGTGTTTGGCCACTTAAAATTTTACGTAGCTTTTCAACGTTGAACACACTGTCTTTTCCTGCCCTGTTATAAATAATAGCAACTGCATCATAAGCGAGTTCGCCATATTGAACGGGGTAAGACAATTGATTTTCAAAGAACGTATCCTCCTGTTTATTGAGCCCTCTAGCTACAATCACCATTCGGGTGCTATCTTGTTGTAAGTCTCTAAAACAATCCGCTTCAGATTTGTAAGAAACTTCAATTTTTGTATTCGGAAAAGACGAGTGGTGGATTTTAATTTGCTGCTCCATCACCGGCTTAAAACTCTCATCTACGCTGATATGTATGGTACCTGCAGTAGGAGAATCCTCCGACGTTATTTTTGTGTTTTTATTATTGCAAGCCATTGTAAAAAATACAACGGTTACAAATGCCCAACTAAGCCACTTCCTTTTCATACGCACATTTTTAAGTTTAGTAGTTTGGATAGATGCCTCTATACAACCTAAACCCACCATACAATAAACAAATGCTGCCAAACAAATATCTAAATAATGGGTCTACATCTATGAGTTGCACAATGCCAAGTTTTGCTCCAAAAAACATCACCACAGCCATGCCTAAAATTAAAAATGACATCGAAAAATCATAGATTCTTCGCATCAAAATATAACTTTTCTCTTGTCTAGACCTAAAATCGTTATCCATTTAACAAAAAGTTTTTAATGGGATGAGCAATTTACTTAATTATTTTATTTAGGCCCTCTATTTTTAGCCTCAATTTTGAATAAATAGGCTGATTCATAATTAGATAGGGTAAGATTTAGTTTGAACCAACCACTATTTGAAAACCAATTTACAAGATTGAGTATCTTTGGAGCCTTAACCAACCCATTTTATGAGCAAACCTTCCCTACCCCAAGGTACCCGAGATTTTAGCGCTGCTGTTGTTCATAAACGGAGTTATATCCTCCAAACCATCCAAAAAGTGTTCGAACTCTATGGTTTTCAACCACTTGAGACGCCTGCCATGGAAAATTTGGAAACTTTAATGGGTAAATATGGCGAAGAGGGCGACAAACTTATTTTTAAGATTTTAAATAACGGGCTGGACAACCCAGCTAAACACGAGGCCGCCACTGCTGCTTTTGATAAAGTATTGGCCGGAAAGAGCACCAAAGACCTCACCGAAAGAGCGCTTCGCTACGATTTAACCATTCCATTTGCGCGATATGTGGCCATGAACCACGCTCAGTTAACCATGCCCTTTAAGCGTTATCAAATGCAACCGGTTTGGAGAGCCGATCGTCCACAAAAAGGAAGATACCGTGAATTTTACCAGTGCGATGCGGACGTGGTAGGTAGCAGCAGTTTATTAAATGAATTAGAACTCACACATATTTATGCATCGGTATTTGAAAAATTAAAACTACCAGTAGAAATAAGAATCAATAGCCGAAAAATTTTAGTGGCGTTGGCTACGGTTTGTGGTGGTGCCGATAAAATGATTGACATTACGGTGGCTATTGATAAGCTAGATAAAATTGGCATCGAAAAAGTAAAAGAAGAATTGAGTGGACGAGGTCTTGACGCAAATCAAGTTTTGATCATCGAAAAATATTTACAAATAACGGGCTCTAACACCGAAAAAATAAATCAGTTAACCGCGCTTATTGGAAGCATTCCAGAAGGCGTAGAAGGGCTTCAAGAAATCAATACATTACTTGAACATTTTAGGGTATTTCCACATGTAAATTTGGTAGCCGATTTTACATTAGCGCGTGGTCTTAATTATTACACGGGTATTATTTTTGAAGTAAAAGCGTTGGGTGTGAGCATGGGCAGTATTGGTGGTGGCGGACGCTACAACGATTTGACAGGACTCTTTGGTGTCAAGGATATCCCGGGTGTAGGCATTAGTTTTGGGGTAGACCGTATTTATGATGTACTCGAAGAATTAAACGCCTTTCCGGATACCATACAAAGCAGTACCAAAGTATTATTTTTTAATGCTGGTGCCGCCGAAACTGCGAGCGCTTTTTTACTATTACAGGAACTAAGAAATAGAGGTGTTGCTGCCGAAATTTTTCATGAAAATGTAAAATTTGACAAGCAGTTTAAATACGCCGAAAAAAAGAATATTGGCTACGTAGTCATTATTGGCGAAAATGAATTAGCCGCAGGCAACTGTGTTGTTAAAAACCTAACAACAGGGACGCAAGAAACTATCAGCAGAGAAGCCCTACTAACGTATTTGTTTTAAGCGTGTTTTGAAAAAATGCGCCAATTAACGCGTGAGGTAGTAAATTTTTTCATCTACAAAAGAAACAGCTTCTACTTTTACTGCTTCTAGTACCATTCCACTTACGCTAATAGAAAGTCCAATCACTTTTCTATTGCTATCTCTTTTGAATATAACTGGTGCCTGATAATCAGCAATAAAATACTGGTCTTCGCCTGTTTTTTGAAGCACAACTGATCCCATCGCAGATGCAGCAACAAGAGTGCCATTGTCTGCAGAGATAACAACCTCCTGAACCGGGCTACCTTCGGCAAATTTAAACTTACCCGTAAACTGTGTTAAGGTAGTGTCTTGCGCCTGAATAGAGATAAATACACCGAGTAGTAATGTGCTTAATAAAAGGATCTTTTTCATAGTTGTAAATTAGAAGTTGTAGTCAAATATAACCATCAAGACCATAAATTGTTGCTTCAAACCATGTTAATTTTATGCTTTTTGCCTTAAAAATGGGCAATTAAGTATTGTAACCCCCTTCAAAACGGGCTTTTTAGGGGCTTTAAAGGTATCTTTGCAGTTATGAATACGGATTTACCAAATATTAGGCATTTAAGCCTAGGCGAGCTAACGGAGTATTTTGAGGGGCTGGGCGAGAAAAAATTTAGAATTCAACAGGTACACGAATGGCTTTGGCAAAAGCATGCGCACTCTTTTGATGACATGACCAACCTGAGCAAGGAGCTTCGCGCCAAATTAAACGAAACATTTATTTTACCTGCTTTAACCATTGATAAAACACAGGTTAGCGAAGATGGTACCGTAAAATCTAGGTTTAAAACATTTGACAAGCATTTTATTGAAGGCGTTTTAATTCCTACCGAAGAAAGAAAAACAGCCTGCGTGTCTTCGCAAATTGGTTGCAGTTTAAGTTGCAAATTTTGCGCTACCGGAACCATGGACCGCAAAAGAAATTTAACCTACGACGAAATTTATGATCAGGTTGTTTTACTCAACAAAGAGAGCGAAAGAATTTTTGAAAAGAAATTAAGCAATATTGTTTTTATGGGTATGGGTGAACCCCTGCTCAACTACGACAACGTGCTAAAAGCTGTTGAGCGCATTTCTGCGGAGGACGGTTTATTTATGAGCCCGCGCAGAATTACCGTTTCTACGGCAGGTGTTTCTAAACAAATTAGAAAACTAGGTGACGATAAAGTGCGATTTAAACTAGCTCTATCATTACACGCCGCTAACGACAAAAAGAGAAATGAAATCATGCCCATCAACGAAACCAATAATATCAAGGTTTTGGTGGATGCCATGAATTATTTTTATAAACAAACGGGCAACGAAATCACGTTCGAATACATTTTATTTAAGAATTTTAATGATTCTCAAAAAGATGCAGAAGAACTGGTAAAATTATTCCGTCAAGTGCCTGCAGACCTTGTAAACATTATCGAATACAACCCTATCGATACGTTTAACATGACCAAGCCAGACGAACAAGGCATCGAAGATTTTATGAACTACCTAGATGCCAACCGCGTAAACGCCCGCCTCAGAAGAAGCAGGGGTAAAGACATTGACGCGGCTTGTGGTCAACTAGCCAATAAGGGTAAATAATTACCAAACATCCTGTTGAAAAACAGCAAAACAATTGTATGCAAAAAAGAACCGACAACTTTAGCAAATTTGCGAACCAGAAAAAAGGTAGCGCAGTAAAAGAAGCCTTCCGTCAAGAGAAGAAAAAAATCAAACAAGATGCGAGAGCGGCTGGCGAAGAAATGCGCCAACGCAAAAAAGATAAAATGCGCGGGCTTGTAACAGAGCCCCTCAAAAAATCAACAAAGCCGGGTGCACGCAAAACTGCCCCAACTAATAGAGACGAACGTGCCCCAAGGGCAGGTGCTCCTAACCCAAGCGCGGCAGTTGCTGCGGCTGGTTCAAGACCTTCTGGATCTGCAAGACCCATTACACCGGCTAAATCATCACGTAGTAAGGAGTTTCAAGCGACTCCCGTAGCAGGAAAGCCCGCTCCTATTGCCTTAAAAACTGCAGAGCAAATGCCGCTCAATAAATTTATTGCGCATGCAGGTGTGTGTGGACGTAGAGAAGCAGCCGAACTTGTGAAAGGTGGTAAAGTAGTCGTGAATGGCGATAAAATATTTGAACCTGGTTTTAAAGTAGCACAAACAGATAAAGTGATTGTAAAAGGCAAGCAGGTATACTTACAAAAAAATGCAGTTTACATTTTACTTAATAAACCAAAGGATTACATCACTACTGCAAACGATCCAGAAGGACGTAAAACAGTTTTAGATATTATTAAAGGTGCCTCGCCAGAAAGAGTATATCCGGTAGGCCGTTTGGACCGAAACACAACGGGCGTTTTATTACTCACCAATGATGGTGAACTCGCACAAAAATTAACGCATCCGTCTTTTGAAATTAAAAAAATATACGAGGTTACACTAGATAGGCCTGTTGCTAAAAAAGACCTAGAAGCAGTACTAGCAGGTGTTACACTAGAAGATGGGTTTGTGGCAGCCGACGCTTGTGGATACGCAAATGCAAAAGATAAAAATGTAGTAGGTATTGAAATTCATAGTGGCCGTAACAGAATTGTACGCCGCATATTTGAACATTTAGGATACGATGTGAGAGGTCTCGACCGCGTTATGTTTGCCAACTTAACCAAAAAAAATGTAGACCGCGGCAAGTACCGTTTCTTACAAGAAAAAGAAGTGCGCTTACTTAAGTTCATGAACAAATCATTTGTTCGTAAATCAAAAGAAGAAGCTTAATTTTTACCTTATTTTATTTTAGAAAAACTTTTCGATGCGCTTATCTGTATTATTTGAAAACGACGCATTTATTGTAATAGACAAACCTTCGGGACTCTTAAGTATCCCGGACAGGTTTGGTATTGACATTTCTGTAAAAGAAATACTCAGACAACAATTTGGAAATATTTTTACCGTGCACCGCCTCGACAAAGACACCAGTGGCGTTATTGTTTTTGCAAAAACCGAAGAAGCGCACCAAGCTCTTTCTGTATTATTTGAAGGAAGGGATGCAGAAAAACATTATGTGGGACTGGTATTAGGTAACCCAGTAAATGATGAAGGGAGTGTGGACGCCTCCATTATGGAGCATCCGGGTAAAAACGGAAAAATGATTACCCATGTAAAAGGTAAACCTGCATTAACAGATTATAAAGTAGTAGAAAGATTTAAAAAGTACGCCTGGCTATCGCTACAAATTCATACGGGTAAAACGCATCAGATTCGTGTGCATATGCAGCATATTGGCAGCCCTATTGCTTGTGATCCTTTATATGGCAATAACGAGCCTATTTTATTGTCGTCATTAAAAAAGAAATTTAAACTTTCAAAAGCCGAAGATGAAGAACGCCCTATAATGGGGAGGCTTGCATTACACGCACATACCTTAACCTTTACCTTAGGAGCGGAGACTTTCAATTTTGAAGCGCCCATTCCAAAAGATTTACGCGCGCTACTACAGCAGCTTCGTAAATGGGACGCCTAATATTATTTAGGCTTTTTAATCGTACGCGCCTTGCGTAAAACCGATTTTCCAAATTTATTTTTTACCGCATCAATGGCATCGTAAAGTGCATGTTGCTCTGTTTTGTTATCAAACAAATTAGTTTGTGCGCCAGTATCTGTAAGCCCCGCAAGTCTCACACCCAGTAGTCGTACCATCGTACCTGGCACATATAGTTTGGTAAATAAATCGGTGGCTGCTTTTATAATATCACTATCTGCAATAGTTGCTGGAATAGTAATTTGTCTGGTACTCGTTTCAAAATTTGCATTTCTAAATTTGATAGCTACACAAGTAGCATATTTTTTTTCTTGCCTGAGTTCGTAGGCTACACGCTCGGCTTGCCCTACAAGTTGTGCTAATAAAATTTCTAGGTCGGATGTATTTTCTTCAAAAGTATTTTCGGCAGAAATAGATTTTGATTCGCGGTGTGGCGA
>CAMAQW010000090.1 GCA_945860335.1 Sediminibacterium ginsengisoli
CTATCCACCATAATTCTATATTCTAAACGCGCCTCTTTACCTAACTCACGCTTTAATGTTTTGGCTAATAAATTCACATAGTGCTCTTCGAGGTACTCGAAAAAGAATTGACTTGGAACTTGGATTAACAATACGTTCCCTTTTAACTCTACTGGGTTAATAGGTTCGAACCATGTTTTAAAATGCTGCCACTCGACAATATCTTTAATGATCTTTAAACAACTGCTCCAAACTAATTCAGCACTTTTAGCCATACAATTACGAACAATTTATAATTAGGTTAACGTATTCTTTTCGGGTCCTCAATATATCCTTTTTTCAACAAAAATTCTAACGAATTTGACAGCTTTCAAAAAGTGTTACGGGACTGCGAATATGTATACTTTATGTTGAAAAAAAAATTTTTTATTTCGTTATTTTCCCCATTACAAACCAGTGTTCGGATTTTATCTGTTTTTAAGCCCTAAAAACCTACTTTTGAATCCTAAAAAATATACCACTATGTCGTACGAGATTACCGGAAAATTGGTTGCAAAATTTGATATTGTTCAGCGCACAGAAACCTTTAAAACCAGGGAATTTGTAATAGAAAAGACCGAAGACATTGGAGGTCGCAGCATTACTAATTACATAAAATTACAATGTGTTCAGGACAAGACAGCCATGCCCGACAAGTACAACCTTGGGGATGACGTACGTGTACAGTTCAATATCAAGGGAACCAAGTGGGTAAAAGAGGGCAAAGAAAATTTTATTACAAATTTGGACGCTTGGCGTATGGAAGGGGTCAAATTAGGCCAAGACAACGCTAATGCCAACGAATATTTTGATATGCCACCTTCGCAAAACGCGGTAGATGACCTTCCTTTCTAATGCAAAAACAAGTCCAATTACAAATCACACCATCAGAAGCTGCAAATCCTGCTGTTATCAAGGAGTATGTAGCAAATGCAGGCGGGCATGCAATTACAACAGTTACTGGGTTTCATATTCTTAAAAAATCGATAGATGCCAGAAGCAGTAAGCAGGTATGGATTAACCTTACTGTACTGGCATTTATTGATGAACCCTTCACGCCTCGAACCCTTGCCCCTATTAGCTTTAAGGACGTTAGCCATGCCCCTACCAAGGTGATTATAGTAGGTGCTGGACCTGCGGGCCTATTTGCGGCCTTAAAATGCCTAGAACTTGGCATTAAACCACATATTATAGAGAGAGGTAAAGAAGTAAGATCCCGTAGACGAGATTTAGCTGCACTTAATAAAGAAGGCGTCGTTAATCCAGAAAGTAATTACTGTTTTGGAGAAGGCGGCGCAGGTACCTATTCGGACGGAAAATTATATACCAGAAGTAATAAACGCGGTGATATTAACCGCATCCTTCAATTATTAGTGCAACATGGCGCCGAAGAACAAATACTTTATAATGCACACCCACACATTGGCACCAATAAACTTCCTCAAATTATCCAGGCCATACGTCAACAAATTTTGGACGCTGGTGGCATTATAGAATTTGAGCAAAAAATGGTGGATTTTAACATAGAAAATGGAGTTGTTAAATCGGTGCAAACACAAAATGGCAATACCATTACTGGAGACGCCGTAGTGCTTGCTACAGGCCATTCTGCAAATGATATTTTTGCATTATTGAGCCGTAAAAAAGTAGCAATAGAAGCCAAGCCTTTTGCACTAGGTGTCAGAATAGAGCATCCGCAAGAAATTATAGATAGGGTTCAATACCACTGCATTTTAAGAGACGAACATTTACCTCCTGCCTCCTACGGACTTGTAGAACAAGTGCATGGTAAAGGTGTATTTAGTTTTTGTATGTGCCCTGGTGGTATTATTGCACCAGCAGCAACCAGTGCGGGCCAGCTCGTGGTAAATGGTTGGAGCCCTAGCAAAAGAAACAACCCGTATGCCAATAGTGGTATGGTGGTTGAAGTGCAAAAGCAAGATGCACTCGATTATTTTAAAGAAGCTAGCCATAAAAAAATATTGGAATCGATGTTTCCAATGGCCCAAATAAACGCACTAGAAAACGACCCGCTTTTATTACTTTATTTTCAGGCCATGGTGGAGAAAAAATCTTTTGATGCAGGCGGCGGGAAATTTGTAGCACCGGCCAACAGGATGGTGGATTTTAGCACTAATAAAACATCTACTTCGCTGGCTGATTGTAGTTATATTCCTGGATTAGCCGCCCATAATTTAGAAACCGTTCTACCTCAATTTATTCGTAAAAATTTACAAGACGCATTTGTAGTTTTTGGTAAAAAAATGAAAGGATATTATACCAATGAAGCGCAAATTGTCGCCACAGAAAGCAGGACATCTTCTCCAGTACGAATCCCTAGAGATGCAGCTACTCTGGCACATCCAGCCATTGGTAATTTATACCCTTGTGGCGAAGGCGCCGGTTATGCAGGTGGTATTGTAAGCGCTGCCATGGATGGCGAACGTGTTATTGATGCTATCTTTTTAAGGCACGCAAAAAGCCATCTTTAACCAGCGAATTTTGCTGATACGCACCCAGCTCTTTTTGCAGGTCTTGCGTTAAAGAAGTGTTTTCAAAAGCAGACAAATCTGGCTTACCTGCATCTACCCAGGCCGTGTACCAAAAATCAGCAATTAAAGTAGCAGACTCAATAAGCCTTTCATTCACGGTATTTTTTAATGCGATGCCATATGCTTTTGCAAATGCCAGTGTGTAGGCTTTTGTTTCTTTTCCATACCACATTTTCATTTCAAACTTATCTGCTTCCGTAAAATTTTTAGAAACAACACGTTCCGTTTCAAGCATAAATCCAACCATGTTAAAGCCCTTACGAACTGCAGTCCAAATAGCTGTTTTTGGATCACTCAAATAGGTAGCTTTATGGTTTGTATATAAATTGTATTGCGCCATCTCAATATCAGGCACTGTAGACTCCCATAAATTATGCATTCCTTTTTGTCCCGTCAACTGTCCATCATAATTTATAGTGGTATGAAGTGGCACATGGGCATCTCCAATATAATGACCCAAATCGGCGGCATAAAACAAGATGCTGTCTTTATTTTTTTGCTTAAAGGCTTCTGTTAATTTAGCCTGCATATAAATAATATGATACGGCACATAACCATATTTGATGAGAGAATCTTTGGTAAAAATAGCAACCGCTTTATCCCATTCAAGTGGCATTTTATTGGCGGCATCTGTACCAAACATTTCTAAGTCAATAAAGTGTTTGGTTGCTTCTGTAGGATCCGAATTTCGGCGCTGATCTGGTCTTACAGAATTTGAAACCACATTATCGATGTGGGTGTAAAAAAAAGATTGTAGCGGAACTGGCAACTGATATACAGCTAACTGATGCGTGGTTTTATGAACCAAAAAACCCCAACTACTTCCAATAATAACAATTCCAACTAAAACTGCTGATACAATAAGACTGCGCGTTAATTTCATATTTCGAACGTATTTACACCTGCGAAAGTAAGATTTTTGACAACCGCTTGTCATTTAAAAATACCTTACCTAAAAAATAAAGAGTCATCCCGCCAGAAATCATAATTTTAATATTCAAAGTTTAACCCCTATGCATAATATTCTAGAGTTAAAGAACCTTCAAAAACAGTATGCCACACAAAAAGCAGTGGATGACGTTAGTTTTTCTATCGAGCAAGGAAGCATTTTTGGCTTACTAGGCCCTAATGGTGCCGGTAAAACAACACTCCTTCGTATGATCACAGGCATCTTTTACCCAGATAGTGGCGATTTGCTTTTTGATGGTAAACCCTTTGATCCACAAAACGACTTTGTGCATATTGGTTACATGCCAGAAGAAAGAGGCCTTTACAAAAAAATGAAGATTGGTGAACAGGCCATGTACCTCGCACAATTAAAAGGTCTCAGCAAATCAGAGGCGCTGGAAAAAATAAAATTCTGGTTCAAGAAATTTGAAATGGAGAGCTGGTGGAATAAAAAAGTAGAAGACCTAAGTAAAGGGATGAGTCAAAAACTACAATTTGTAACGACCGTTTTGCACGAGCCAAAACTCATTATACTCGATGAGCCTTTTAGCGGACTAGATCCATTAAATGCCAATTTAATCAAGGACGAAATTTATGGACTTGCGCAAAGAGGCAGCACCATTATATTTTCGACCCACCGTATGGAACAAGTAGAAGAAATTTGCGATCATATCATACTCATGAACCTGGGCAAAAAAATATTAGACGGAACTGTTACAGATGTTAAACAACAGTTTAAAGAAAACAAATTTAATGTTCAATTTAAAGGGCAACCTACCGAGTTAGCAAGCCCCATTTTTACCATTGAACACCAAGAAAAGCAACAACTTATTGTAAAAATTAATGAAGGCTACAATAGCAATCATGTGCTTAATTATTTATTACAACAAGACGTTTTAATTGAACGTTTTAATGAAATTTTACCTTCATTAAACGACATATTTATCCATTTGGTAGAAGGCAGCAAAGCCACTACACGAGCTTTTCAAAACAATTAATAGACCGCACCATGAATAAGATATTTTTAGTAGCTAGCAGAGAATTTAAAACAAGGGTTCAAAAGAAAACCTTTTTATTAAGTACCATTGGGCTTCCTATTTTAATTTTTGGCTTTTACGCCCTCATGATATATTTCCAGGTTAAAACCACCGATAATTTTAAAGTAGCGGTAAGTGACCAATCAAAGTTATTTAACGGAAAAATTGATGATAAAAAAAGCACCGAAGTGATATTTAGTTTTATGGATGCAGATACTACTGCACTTAATAAAAAATTGATTGACGGAGCATTTGATGCGTATTTATTTATTCCAAACGGATATAACCTACAAAGTGGCGAACCACAAATCTCTTTTAGATCTAGTAAGGCACTTGGCCTAATGACCAGAGATAAAATAGAGGACAGAATCAACAATGCATTAGAAGAAAAAAAACTACTCGCACTCAATATCTCAAAAGGGCAATTAGATAGCGCAAGACTTGAAAATAATGCCATCGCTTTTACCACCAATGATGGTAAAAAAAATAACGAAACAAAAGTAGGCATCAGTTATGTAGTAGGCATGATTGCAGGCTTTTTAATTTATATTATTTTATTTGTTTACGGTACTATGGTTATGCGTGGCGTGATGGAAGAAAAAGTAAGCCGTATTGCAGAAGTGATTGTAAGTAGCGTAAAGCCATTTGAGTTAATGCTGGGTAAAATATTTGGTATTGGCGCTGTTGGTTTAATCCAGTTTATTATTTGGATGGTACTCGTGTTTGGCCTTCAATTTTTAATTCCTGTTATTTTCCCAGACGTTGCTGCGCAGATGCAATCGGCTCCTATTCAACCAGGTGCCATGGGCGCTGTAAATGTGGCAAAGGAATCTGGTGCTTTACAAGGCATTATGGCCGGCCTTGCCGAAATTAATTTCACACTTATTATTGGATGTTTTGTGTTCTACTTTTTAGGTGGGTATTTCATGTACGCTGCACTATTTGCAGCAGTTGGTAGTGCGGTAAACGAAGATCCTCAAGATGCACAAAGTCTACTACTTCCAATTATGATGCCAATCATTTTTGCAATGGTAATTATGACCAAGGCTGTTAATGACCCTAATAGTACACTCGCCATTTTTGGTAGCTTATTTCCACTTACATCCCCCATTGTAATGATGGCAAGGGTGGCGCATGGTGTTCCTGACGGCGTAACAGTGGTGCAATTAATTGCAAGTATGGCTTTATTGGTGCTTGGATTTTTAGGCACAACCTGGGTGGCTGCAAAAATTTACAGAACCGGTATTTTAATGTACGGTAAAAAAGTAACCTGGAAAGAAATGTGGAAGTGGGCGTTTAAAAATAATTAAGTGCACACCTTATTGATTCAATTACTGGGCTAATGATACCCTTACTTTAACGCCAGCCCTTGTCGTTGTTGATGGAGCAGCTGTAGAAATATATGGCTGTACCCTTCGCTGATCAAAGAAGAATTGAAGATTTACCCTACTATTTAATACATAATCAATAGAGGGCTGAATGGTGATCTCTTTTTGACCGCCAGTACCATATGCATTTGTTTGATCGAGCCTACTATTACTATTTGAAATATCACGCATCGATAAATCTACTTTTACGGTAAGATCATTTACCAGTTTGGCATCTTTCATTCCCGGAATGGTAAAAGGCAAACGAATTCCAGTGGTGCGGAAACTAAAACCAAATACCCACTCTGTACTTCTCGATTCACTTAATTGATAATCTACCAAACTAAGGCTTAACTGCCTACCCTTCCTGTATTCGAAGTGCATGTTCATTTGCTTATTGGTGGTAAAATCGAGCCCAATGAGTGGTTCAAAATTTTCTTGCATGGTAATATTAGGCACCAAGTAAAACGGAATATAGTTGCCGCTCACCGTGTCCATAAATGATGGACCACCTAGTCGAAATGGATCTTGATATAGTAGTGCACTATTAAAACTATTCATACTTAAGTTACCCTTGTAACTATGAGAAAATGAAATATTATTGAACTTTGCTGCGATTGCAGGAATTTTAGTGAGCCCTGTATAGGTGAGTCGCCAATTAGGCCTTGGAATAATACCGGCAAAAGGATTGGAACTTACTTTAGCATTTGACTGATTAATGAGCGGCGCTGTAGTTGGATCTTTACCAGCGTAAGCTGCTAAAAATGCAGGCACCAACACATCTTGTGAATACCTGCCATAACCATTTGCATATCCATCAGGCGTATACTTTT
>CAMAQW010000091.1 GCA_945860335.1 Sediminibacterium ginsengisoli
TCAAAAATGAAAGCAAAAAAAATCATGGTTAACCCATAAGAAAACCAGCCTCCCACTTGACACCACCAATAAACAAGGTTATTTCTTCTAGACATAGCTACAAAGTTAAAAATTAAGCCTCCCAAAAGGGGTAAATTAAGGAAGAAAGGCAAAAACCAACCTTGGTTGGTATAAAATAAAGTGAAGAAGGGGTGAACCTTTGGTTTTGTGTGATGTTTCTATGGTAGGAAAGGTGTTTTGCTTCACAGTAAATACCTATTTTTACAACCTAAACTAACTTTTTGCATGGAAATAAGGCCAGGAGCACTCCTAGGGAACATCAATAACCCCGATGACCTCAAAAAGATCCCCAAAGATCAGTTGCATCAAGTTTGCAATGAACTACGCCAATATATCATTGACATTGTGAGCGTGCACGGTGGCCACTTTGCCGCCAGCCTCGGTGTGGTTGAATTAAGCGTTGCCCTTCATTACATTTATAACACACCTTACGATCAGCTCGTTTGGGACGTGGGCCATCAGGCGTACGGACATAAAATATTAACGGGTCGCAGAGATCAGTTTGTTACCAATAGAAAATACAAAGGCCTTAGTGGCTTTCCTAAAAGATCAGAAAGTGAGTACGATACTTTTGGCGTGGGTCACTCTTCTACCTCTATTTCTGCCGCATTAGGCATGGCCATGGCTGCTAAATACAAAGGTGAAAACCGAAAATCAATTGCGGTTATTGGAGATGGTTCCTTAACAGCCGGCATGGCTTTTGAAGCCATGAACCACGCGGGTGTTGCGGATAGTGATGTGCTTATTATTTTAAATGACAACTGCATGAGTATCGACCCAAATGTGGGGGCACTCAAAGAATATTTAACAGACATTGCTACATCCCCTACCTACAATAAAGTAAGGGATGAAATATGGAACCTATTAGGTAAAATGCCTGTCGGAAAATCTACTTCAAGATCACTCGCTTCTAAATTAGAAGCCAGTGTGAAAGGCATGGTAAGTAAGAGCAGTAACCTTTTTGAAGCATTACAGCTCCGTTATTTTGGACCTATCGATGGCCATAACATTACCAACCTTGTAGATACCCTTAAAGATTTAAGAGACATACCTGGACCTAAATTGTTACACGTTATTACAACAAAAGGTAAGGGCTATGAGCTTGCAGAAAAAGACCAAACTAAATGGCATGCGCCTGGGCTTTTTGATAAAGTAACCGGTGAAATTTTTAAGAAAAAAATTGAAACGCCGCAGCCACCTAAATACCAAGACGTTTTTGGACATACCCTTGTAGAATTAGCAGAAGCCAACCCATTAATTATGGGTGTTACACCAGCAATGCCTAGTGGTTCTTCCTTAAAATTTATGATGGATAAAATGCCTGACCGTGCATTTGACGTGGGCATTTGTGAGCAGCACGCCGTAACACTTAGTGCAGGACTTGCCACACAAGGTATGCGTGTGTTTTGTAATATTTATTCTTCATTTATGCAACGCGCTTTTGATCAGGTGGTGCATGATGTAGCCATACAAAAATTACCGGTGGTACTTTGTTTAGACAGAGCCGGACTTGTAGGAGAAGATGGACCTACACACCACGGCTGTTACGATATTTCATACCTGCGTTGCATCCCTAATTTAATTGTGAGTGCACCTATGAATGAGCAGGAACTGCGCAACCTCATGTATACCGCACAGCTTGATAGCACGGGCCTTCCATTTGTAATAAGGTACCCAAGGGGTGAAGGTGTGATGCCAGAATGGAAAACACCATTAACTGCTATTGAAATTGGCAAGGGCCGCAAAATTAAAGACGGTAAAGAAGTGGCTATTTTAAGTTTTGGTCATCCCGGAAATTTTGCAACAACCGCTATCAGAAATTTAAGATCGGAAGGTATTGATCCAGCGCATTACGATATCAGATTTGTAAAACCTCTTGACGAAGCTCTACTTCACGAAGTGTTTACCAACTATGCTAAAATTGTTACTGTCGAAGACGGTACCGTGGTAGGTGGTTTTGGTTCTGCGATCCTAGAGTTTATGAATGCCAATGGTTACAAAGCAGACATAACAATCTTAGGTATTCCGGATAGACTTGTAGAACATGGTACACTCAAAGAATTACACAGCGAGTGTGCTTATGATGCTGCAGGAATAGAAGCCGCGGTAAAAGAAATTGTTACAAAGGAAGCGCTCGTTAAGATATAAGTACAACAATATTATTATTCCATTTCTAACGGAACATCATTATCGGTAAAACTACTTGGAAGGTCTTCATCTGTAAGACCTTCTTCTTTTAGTTCCGCTTCGCGGTTGTCATTCCATTCAATAATAAAGTTGTTCATACCCTCACCCACAAGGAGTTTCATGTATTTCTGCTGGGTTAATTCGAGGGTCGATAAAAATAGAAATAAGGCGTGCACGCGGTCATTACAAATTTCAAATACTTTTTCAAAAGCCACTGTTTTTTCGCCACGTACAAAATCTAACATATAGTCTCTACTCCCTTCCATAGTGTAGTTGTAACGCACCACCGTATGCACCGGTTTGTTTTGACGGTCGTGCACACGCTGCATCACTTTTTCAAAAGCCTTCATGAGCTTGAACATGGTGATGTTCTGAATTTCTGTTCCTTCAGAAGCGTCTTCTCCAATTGATATAAGTTCTTTTTGAAGATTTCCACGTTTCACCATGAGCATACGCACGGCTTCCATATCAGCCATTTGTGCCGAAGCTTCTTTGAAGCGTTTGTATTCTAATATTTTATCAATTAGTTCTTGACGTGGGTCAATTTCATTTCCAGCAGCATCAATTTCTTTACGCGGCAGAAGTAATCTTGCCTTGATGCGCATAAGAGTGGAAACAAATAAAATAAACTCACTACTTAGCTCGATATTTAGTTTCTCTCCTTGATGAATAAACTCCAAGAAGTCCTTAATAATTCTCGTGATGGGGATATTGTAAATATCCAGTTCGTCTCTTTCTATAAAAAACAATAAAAGGTCAAAGGGACCTTCAAACTGATCTAACTTGATTTGATAATTGGGAACATTCACAGCTTCACACTTTTGCTACAAAGAAAACCCCTTCGGGCCTCAAATCTGCAGTTTGGGGTCAAAATTTATCCACTTTACTGCCATTTAGGGCCATAATTTGTTAGAAAATGGACTGTTATTAGGTTCAAATTGGGGAACTTCGCCAAAATTCAATGCCGTGCGGGAAAAGCTGATTAATTGGGTGCTATTTATTGTTTTGTCGATTATATGGGGCAGTTCTTTTATGCTCATGAAAGTAGGCATGAAAGAGGGCGGATCCTTTACATTAAGCCCCTATCAGGTTGCTTCCCTGCGCATGATTTTTTCGGGCCTAGCCCTTTTGCCATTTTGCTATTCGGCAATGAAACAAATACCCAAAAACAAACTTTTGGTGGTGGTGCTATCCGGTGTAATGGGTAGTTTTATTCCTGCTTATTTATTTTGCATTGCCGAAACAAAAATTGATAGCGCACTGGCTGGCATCTTAAATGCACTCACGCCACTTTTTACCATTATTGTAGGCATTGCTTTTTTTAATTTACAATCGAGCAAGCAAAAAATAATTGGCATACTACTTGGCTTTGCAGGTCTTTTACTTTCTGTAACCGCCGGTAAAACGCTTCATTTTGATAATTTCTCGTACAGCTTTTTTGTGGTGCTCGCTACTATTTTTTATGGTCTTAACGTAAATATGGTAGGTAGTCAAATGCAAAAAGTGAGTGCCATAAATATTGCATCTGTTGCATTTTGTTTTACCATGATTCCTGCCGGCATTATACTATTTAGTACCGGCTATTTTGATTACGATTTTTCTAACCCATCCCTCATAGAAGCAAGTATAGCAGGGGGTACACTAGGTGTGATCAATACATCGATTGCCTCTATTTTATTTTACGTACTTGTAAAAAGAGCAGGGATTATTTTTGCTTCAACGGTAACATACGCCATTCCTTTTGTTTCACTTGCAATAGGCGTATACTACAACGAGCCCATCCATCCGTTAAGACTTGTTGGGCTCGGTGTAATTTTATGCGGTGTTTATATCGTTAACGGACAAAAGAAATAAGCGCTTTTAAATCGCCATCATTTCTTTTTCTTTTGCAGCTAAAAGCTTTTCTACGAGTGCAATAAATTTATCGGTAATATCCTGAATTACTTTTTCGGCGTCTTTTGCTGCATCTTCACTTAAACCGTCTTTTTGTAATTTTTTAATTTGCTCAATGGCGTCGCGTCTAATATTTCTAATAGCAACTTTTGATTGCTCTGCTTCACCGGCCGCTCTTTTTACAAATTCCCTTCTACGCTCTTCGGTGAGAGGCGGCATAAAAAGTCTGATCTGAACACCATCATTTTGAGGTGTTACACCAATATTTGCCATCATAATGGCTCTTTCAATTGGGGCAAGCATGTTTTTTTCCCAAGGCTGAATGCTAATGGTTCTAACGTCGAGTACGCTAATATTAGCCACTTGGCTAATAGGCGTTGGTGCGCCATAATAATCGGCCATAATGCCATCTAGCATGGTAGGACTGGCTTTGCCGGCTCTAATCTTGGTTAATTCTAGCTCAAAGTGGCTTATTGCCTTATTCATAGACTCTTCGGCGTCCACTGATATTAAGTCAAGTTCTTCAGACATATTGCTTCAATTTGAAGGCAAAACTAATAAATAGTACCGAAAGCGTCATTTTTCATACAAGAATTGGAATTTGAATTTTATCTTCGCAGCAAATACCCAAATTATGGCGTCTATTCAAACCCTAAAAGATACGGCAACTCAAGTTAGAAGAGATATTGTTAGAATGGTACATGGTGTTCAGAGCGGACATCCTGGTGGATCTCTTGGTTGTACCGATTTTTTAACGGCGCTATATTTTCATACCCTAGATCATAATCCAGCATTTACCATGGACGGTAATGGTGAAGATTTATTTTTCTTATCCAATGGACATATCTCTCCTGTATTTTATTCGGTACTTGCAAGATCAGGTTATTTTGAAGTGAGTGAGCTTGGCACTTTTAGAAAATTAAATACCCGTTTACAGGGTCACCCAACTACTCACGAACATTTACCAGGTGTAAGAATCGCAAGTGGCTCTTTAGGTCAAGGCATGAGTGTTGCAATTGGTGCAGCGCTTTCTAAAAAAATTAATGGTGATGCTAAGCTTGTATATTGCCTTCATGGAGATGGTGAATTGCAAGAGGGTCAAATTTGGGAATCAGTGATGTTTGCAGCACATAACAATTGTGATAATTTAATTGCAACCATCGACGTTAATGGTCAACAAATTGATGGCCCTACTAAAAAAGTAATGAACCTAGACAGTTTACGCGCTAAGTTTGAAGCGTTTAACTGGACCGTTATTGATATGGATGGTAACAATATGGAAGACGTTGTTGCATCACTTGATAAAGCAAAATCACTTACCGGTCAAGGAAAGCCAATCTGTATTTTAATGAAAACAGAAATGGGTAAAGGCATTAGCTTTATGGAAGGCACACACGAGTGGCACGGTATTGCACCAAACGATGCACAACTTGCAGACGCCCTTTCTCAATTACCAGAAACCTTGGGTGATTACTAATGTAGCGGCGCTAGATTAGACTGCTAACTTTTTAATGACAATAATTGCTGACTTGCTTTTTTAGCAGGTATCCATGCGGCCAGTAATGCAATAATGGCGATGGTAGTAACAACTAGCACATAGTCGGTGGCCATTAATTTTACAGGATAGTAATCAATAATAAAACTACCGCCGCCACCAAGTGTAATTATTTTAAATTTTAATTGTAGTACACAAATAATGGTACCGAGTGCTGTTCCAATGGCCGTGCCCACACCAGCAAGTACGAGCCCTTCTGTAATAAATATTTTTTGAATAAGTGATGCGCTTGATCCCATTGCTTTTAATACCGCAATGTCTTTTTGTTTTTCTAGCACGAGCATGGTAAGTGCGCCAATCATATTAAATGCAGCAACTATTAGTATCAAACTTAAAATACCATAAATCACCCACTTTTCCATTTGCATGACGGCATACAAATTTTTATTTTGTTCGTAGCGCGTTTCTACCATAAAATTTTTACCGAGGGCTTCTTGTAGTTTTGCTTTTATTTTTTCGGGACTACCATTAATTTTTATTTCTAGCCCACTCACCTGATTGGAAGTCATCGAAAGCATGTACCGCAAAAAATCAATATTGGAAAAAATATATTTATTGTCAAATTCTTGTTGCACAGCAAAAACGCCTTTTCCTGTCACATTAAATGCAAACATGCCATCTACAGCTTCAAAACCAGCGCCTTTATTGGGTGTATAAAGCGTTAATGGAAACCCGCCTTTTGTAACATCTGCACCTACCGCATTTTCGATACCTACACCCATTACGATGCCCGGATTTTGCAAATCTCCTATTGTGTAACTACCCCTTACAATATGTTTATTAATATTATTGGTTTTGGGAAAAACAGTGTCTACCCCTTTTACCACTACAATACTCTGATAATCTCCATTGGCAAGTAATGCTTTTTCTTCAATCACTTTACTTACTTCCGAAACACCCGCTATCGATTTTATTGTATAGAGCGTACTATCATCAATGTTCATTTTTT
>CAMAQW010000092.1 GCA_945860335.1 Sediminibacterium ginsengisoli
ACGGTCTTTGAAACATCTTGCGCCCCCTCTTTTTTAGAAAAAATAAACGAATTGTTACCTGAGGGGCTAACACAAAGCTATCATTCAGAAGAAGATATTTTTAAAGCGGCTAATATCCCCTTTATTCCACCTTATTTAAGAGAAGACGCTAACACTATTGATACTGCTGCTAGTAAAGGCCTTCCATCCATGATAATGCCATCAGATATTAAGGGCATTATACATAGCCATAGTAAATGGAGTGATGGCTCCAACACGCTTTTAGACATGGCAACGGCTGCTAAAGCACAGGGATTTGAATATTTAGTCATTAGCGACCACTCAAAATCAGCATTTTATGCAAGTGGCTTACAAGATGACCGCATTATAGCACAGCACAAAGAAATAGATCAAATCAATAAACAACTAGCTCCTTTTAAAATTTTTAAAAGCATAGAAAGCGATATTTTAAATGACGGAAGCCTCGATTATGCACCGGGCATCCTTCAAAGTTTTGATTTAATTATCGCATCTGTGCATTCCAATTTAAAAATGCAGGAAGAAAAAGCGATGCAAAGGCTCATTACGGCTATCGAAAATCCGTATACCAATATACTGGGGCATATGACGGGCAGGCTCTTATTAAGTCGTAAAGGCTACCCTGTAGACCATCAGAAAATTATTGATGCCTGTGCCGCCAATAATGTAGTGATTGAACTCAATGCGCACCCTCGTAGGTTAGATATTGACTGGCGCATGATTGGAAAAGCACTTGATAAAGGGGTACTTATATCCATCAATCCGGATGCCCATGCCATAGAAGGATTTGATGATTGCAGGTATGGCGTTTTAGTGGCTCAAAAAGCGGGTGTGACCAAAGAAAACAACCTAAGTAGCTATAACCTAGATGCCTTTGAAAAATGGATGGCTACGCAGCAATCAAAAAGAAAATAAAAAAATTAGCTACTTGGTTTTTGCTTCGTTCCAAAGCATATCCATTTCTGAAAGCGTCATATCTCCTAAATTTTTACCAAGTGCGGTAGCCTGCGCTTCCATATACATAAAACGTGTTTTAAATTTTAGGTTTGTTTTTTCAAGTGCCGATTCTGGGTCTACACCAATAAAACGTGCGTAGTTAACAAGGCTAAATAACACATCACCAAACTCATCTTCTATTTTTGAAACATCGGAACTAACAAGCGCTTCTTTAAGCTCTCCTATCTCCTCTTCTACTTTATTCCAAACCTCGGAAGTTTCTTTCCATTCAAATCCTACCTGCTTTGCTTTTACTTGCATACGCGTTGCTTTTACAAGTGCAGGCAAAGACACGGGCACACCACTAAGTACCGATGTTTTCCCTTCTTTTAATTTTAGTTTCTCCCAGTTACGTTTAACGTCTTCTTCATTCTCCACTTTTACATCGCCGTAAATATGCGGATGCCTATCAATTAATTTTTTAGCAATACCATCAATCACTTCTTGTAACTGAAATTTATTTTCTTCTTTACCAATGCGCGCATAAAATAATATATGAAGTAACACATCCCCCAGCTCTTCTCTAATTCCATTCCAATCTTTACTCGTAATCGCATCCGCTAGTTCATAGGTTTCCTCGATGGTCATGGAGCGGAGCGTATCAATGGTTTGTTTTTTATCCCAAGGGCACTGCTCCCTTAATTCATCCATGATAGTAACCAGTTGTAAAAAGCTAGAAGCAAGCGGATTCATAAAATAAATTTAGTCGTTGTATTTGCGTTTCTTTTCTGGCTCGTAACTGAGCTGATCCTTTAAAGATTGGGCGTTTGGATTGGTGGTTACGGCATACGCAATTTGTAACAGTACGATATAACCAAACACCGTAAACAAAAGTTCGCCCCAGCCAATCCAATAGCCCCAAAAGGTATACACAGCAGCTGTTTCAGGTGTAGCCGTTTCGTAAATGACAGTTACTTTATCACCAAGTTTAATAGGCCTTAAAAAATATCGCGCATCGGTATGATGCCAGTTCCCCCCTGCCTGATAAACAGCAGCAGGAATGGTTTGCTTAGCTGCACTATCATACAACATTTGGATGGTTGCTGGCGCTTTTTCGCCATCAAAAAAATCTGGTTGGCGTGTAAATAAAATATAACACCCCAAACAAAATACATAGAGTATGAAAACCGACCTTAACAACCGCCTTAATTAGTGAGACTTCTAAAGTCTACAGGTACAAGTTTACTTACACCTGGCTCTTGCATGGTTACACCATAAATAACATCTACCGCACCCATGGTTTGCTTATTGTGTGTTACAATAATAAACTGTGAGTTGTCGCTAAATTTCTTAATCATTTGTGTAAACTTACCTACGTTGGCATCATCTAATGGCGCATCCACCTCATCCAAAATACAGAATGGTGCTGGCTTAATTAAATAAATAGCAAATAGTAATGCAGTTGCCGTTAATGTTTTTTCTCCTCCACTCAGCTGTGTAATAGATGATGGACGCTTACCCTTAGGCTTTGCCACAATATCAATACCTGTATCTGCTAAGTTTGTAGGATCCACAAGTACCATGTCGGCAGTATCTTCTTCGGTAAATAATGCTTTAAATACTTTTTGGAAGTTTTCCCTTACTTTATTGAAGGTCTCTAAAAATTGCTGGTTCGCTGTCGCCTCTACTTCTTGAATGGTTTGTAATAAAGATTCTTTAGCTGAAACAAGGTCATTTTTTTGCTCTAATATAAAATCGTAACGCTTGCGCATTTCGGTGTAAGCTTCAATTGCAGTTGGGTTCACTTCTCCCATATTTTCGAGGCGCTTGCGCATGCGCTCAGACGTATTTTGCAATTCTTCGAGTGGTGTTTCAGAAGTACGTGGTTGGTCTAAAATATCATCTAGTTCAACTTTAAATTCTACACTTAAGCGCTCTTTCATACCCGCTAACTGTAATTTCAAGTTGTTTAATTTGTCTTTGATTTCTGTCACTAAATGATCAATCATTTCCTTACTCTTAGACTTTAAACGTAGTTCACTTTCCTTTTCTTGAAGTGCGTTTCTTAAGTTATAGTAAGCCTGATCTGCTTCATTTAATTTTTGCTCCTCTACTTCTTTTTGTTGCATCAGCTCCAATAAAAGCGATTCGGATGCCGCAAGTGCAGCTGCACCGTCTGCAATATCGGTAGATGCTTCAGAAAGCTGCGAAGTATTGGATTCGATTTGCGCAATAAGTTCCGTTAACTGATTTTCTTTGAAAAGCAATTCCTGCTTGAGCGTCGTAATCTTACTTTGCTGGCGTGTAAACGTAATATTAGTTTCGTTGTAGGTAGCAGAAGCTTCGTTATACGCCTGTTCGGCTAATTGATAATCCTGCTCAACAAGGCTAACCTGCGCTGCTGTTGCTTGCAAACTATCATTGAGTTCATGAAGCGCCGCACGCGTTTCTGAAATGGCATCATGCTCATCGCCCAAACGAGCTTCAATATCTGCAAGGCGGTCGGTAGCCGTTAAGCTAGCAGCCTGTAAATTTTCAATTCTATTTTTAGCAGCAAAAACCTCATTGGTAAGCTGGTTAATTTCAGCTTCGGTTTGCTTGATATTGCCTTCTTTTAATTGATCATTAAAAGCAATCACTTCATTGTGCTTAAACTGAATATCTGATTTTAACAAATTAACCACAGACTCCTGATCGGTAATATCTTCTGCTAATTTTTCTAAGTTTTTAGCACGGCCAATTTTTTTACCTTCAAATAAACCAACGCTACCACCCGTTAATGTGTATTTACCTTTTACAAATTTGCCCGTTTTTTCGAGCACGATGGCGCCATTGCTGTTATTTATAGCATCTTCGTTTTCGGCGATGTAAACATTAGATAAAAGATACTGTGCTAATTTTTTATATTGCTCATCTACTTCTACTACATCGAGTGCAGCAAATGTGCCAGCCGGCTGTGAACTTTCTGATCTAAAATCGGCAAACTTGTCCAACATAAAAAAGTTGGCTTTACCTTTTTGATTGGCATCCAATAAATGAACCGCTTGTAACCCTTCCTGCAAATTATTTACAACGTAGTAGTTTAGGTATGGCTCCAACACATTTTCAACGGCTGCTCTAAATTCTTCCTTCACATAAATAATGTCAGAAAGTATCGGTGCCGAATGGTTCCAATCCGGATTGTTGTGTAAAAATTTAATGCTCTCCGGATAACCTTCCATTGAGTCCATTAAACTTTTTAGCAGGCTGTATTCGTTACGCTTAGCGTCTAATTTTCTATTTTCTTCGGCAAGTTCTCCACGAAGCACTTCAAGCGCTTGTTGTGTTTCAAAAATACTAGACTTTGTTTTTTCTTGATGCGCTTGTAAATCTGCTAATACATTACGCTTGTCTACTAAATTTTCTTCTTTTTCTACAAGCGCTTCTTGCAACTGCGTTAACTGCTGAGCACGTTGTGATTGCTCATCGGTTAGCTGCGTTTGTGCTCTTTGTAAATTTTGAATAGAAGTATCCGCAACAGCTACCTTTTTTTCGGCATCAAACTGTCCTCTTTGAATTTGTTGAAATTCATTTCTTAAAGCATCTACACCTGATCTGCGCTCATCAAAACTACGGCGCTTATTTTCGATATCAAACTTTGCATTTTCTACGGTGTCTTGTAACTCCGCTAATTTTGCTTCTTCTTCGCCAACCTGAATTTGTGTGTATTCGATAGAATCGCCAATGGTTTTTACCTGGCCTGTAGCCTTGTCTAAAAACTCTTTTAAATTGGTTTCTTTTTCTTTGAGGTAGTGTAGCTTTTGAGTGGCTAAGTTTTTATCGTTTTCTTTACCACGTAAATTTTGGAGTAAGTCGTTAAAAGCCTGCTGCATGCTCTGAAGCGCGCGTTCTTTTTCAATAAATCCTACCTTTTCTTGTTCAAGGGCCGCTTCTTCTACTGCAATTTCAGCTTCTAACTGCACACGCTTGTTTACCTCAAGGTCTTGTTGTTCGTTAAGCTCCTTGTACGTGATATTGAAGCCTTCGAGCGCTGCTTTAGCAAGCTCGATAGAAACTTCTCTGAACTCACCCTTTATTTCAAAATATTTTTCTGCTTTTTTAGCCTGATTTTCGAGGGTCTTTAATTGGTTGTTGATTTCAAACAACAAATCTTCGATACGCGCTAAATCCTGCTCGGTCGCATCTAATTTATTCTTAGCTTCCTTTTTTCTGGTTTTGTAAATGGTAATACCCGCTGCTTGCTCAAGCATTCTTCGGCGGCTATTTTCTTTATCCTTGATAATGTCATCCACCATACCTAGTTCGATGATGGCATAACTATCGGTGCTTACACCGGTATCCAAAAACAAATTGTGGATGTCTTTTAAACGACAACTTACGTCGTTGAGGCGGTACTCGCTCTCGCCGTTTTTATAAAACCTGCGCGTAACGGTTACGGTACTGAACTCGGTAGGTAATAAATTTTTTGTGTTTTCAAAAGTCAAACTCACTTCAGCTAGTCCACTCGCACTTCTTGTTTTACTACCATTAAAAACGAGGGCATCGAGGTTTTCACTTCGAAGCGCAGATATCTTTTGCTCACCAATAACCCATCTTATGCTATCAATGATGTTACTTTTACCACAACCATTGGGCCCAATAATCCCAGTAATACCTTCGTCAAATGTTACCACTGTTTTGTCAGCAAAACTTTTGAACCCTTTGATTTCTAATGATTTTAATCTCACTTTTCTATTCTTTTAATACCCGCGAACTTACAATAAAACGGGTAGAAATGATGGTAAAAATTGCAGGCTTGTTAATAAGAGGTGGAGAAGTTAAATTTAGATATATTTAATTAACAATAAGATAGTTTTAATATATTGTTTATCAATTATTTATGAGCTTTTGATGTAATAAAAAATGAGTTATGTTTCGTGGAAAAAAATCTTAGAATTAGACCTATAATTACCCCCGTTTGTCAAAACATTCGGCGCTCATTTGCGCATATTAGCGAACAATCAAAGGAGCAACTTGTTGTTCAATTTATACCCCCATGCAAAGAAGCCTAAACCTTATATCCGGATACCTACCCTGCCCAAACACCCTTGGTGATGCGCAGCAAACCTACTGGCTAATAGAGGCATTGTCGGAGGCAGGTATCGAGGTGCACCTGTTTACTTTTTGTGACCAAGACAGCGCTTTAGCAACGCCTAATCACCCAACCATTAACGCAGCCAACCATCCGCAACTATTTAAAATTTGTAGAACTGTCACAACGTATACCATCAATAAAGGGCATCGAAATTTTTCATTTTCGGCGCCCTATGCAACTGGTAAGTTCCTCAACCAAATGCTTATTCAACACCTTGCGGCCAACAATTACCCCATTCTAATCGAAGGCATGGGACCCGCAGGCTTGGCTTTATCTAAAGATTTGGAACATAGAAAAATTTGGGTGCGCATACTAACCTATGCACCCAGTTATTTTAGGTACCTGCAAGAGCGTAGCATTGCGCCATTAAAAAAACTCTTTTATCAAAGAGAGTCTATACTCTCCAAAAGAATACTCAAAAAAATAAACCAACGGGTTTCTTGGATTGCGACATCTGGCGCAGACAAAAAAAATCTGGAAGACCTTTTTTTAAATGGGAATATTCAAATTTTAG
>CAMAQW010000093.1 GCA_945860335.1 Sediminibacterium ginsengisoli
CAACAATTCCTCGGGGTGCTTGTGGTTTACCACCGGCTGAGAAAATACCCGTAGAACCTGAACAGGGTAATGCCTGCGAAGGGAAGGTGTTCACTTTTTTAGTGCCTCCCATAGCTTTCTCCCTGTTCCCATTTATAAACTTTAAAACAAAAAAGATGAAAAAGTTTTTGGGAACAATGTTATTGGTAACTGCATGTCAAGCCTTGTTTGCGCAAAGCATACAAAAAGACAGCGTCCAACTCCCACCCTTAGAAGTAAGAGCCATTAGAGCTTCCGAAAGAGCTCCATTTGCCAAACAAAATTTGAGCAAGGCCGACATTCAAAAAAACAATCTAGGTCCAGACCTACCCTTCTTACTCAACCAAACACAATCCGTGGTGGTACAATCAGATGCCGGTAATGGCATTGGTTACACAGGTATCAGAATTAGAGGGACCGATGCAACCAGAATTAATGTTACCATTAACGGTATTGCATACAACGATGCAGAAAGTATGGGTACTTTTTTAGTGAACCTACCCGATTTTGCATCATCTGTTAGTAGCATACAAATTCAAAGAGGCGTAGGTAGTTCATCCAATGGCCCAAGTGCATTTGGTGCTAGCATTAATTTGAGTACACACGAACTAAATGAGAAAGCCTATTTTAGTACCAGCAATAGCGCAGGCTCTTTTGGAACCATAAAAAATACCATTCAATTTGGTAGCGGCCTCATCAATAAATATTTTACAGTAGATGCAAGAATTAGTAGTATCAAAAGTGATGGATATATAGACAGAGCCTCTAGTGACTTACGATCTTACTATGTAAGCGGTGCTTATATTAAAGGTAAAACAAGCCTTCGCTTCACTACTTTTTCAGGAAAAGAAAAAACATACCAAGCCTGGTACGGTGTATCTGCGAGTGATTTAGAAAACAACAGAATTTTTAATCCAGCCGGTACCGAAAAATCGGGTGATCCATATAGCAATCAAACCGATAATTATACGCAAACACATTATCAGTTATTTTTTAACCATCAGGTGGCAAAAAATTTAGACTTACAAGTATCTAGCTATTACACCAAAGGCGCCGGTTATTATGAAGAATATAAAGCAGATCAAAGTTTATCAAGGTATAACATAGCTACAATCACAATATATCCGCCCATCAATACTCGATCAGACCTTGTAAGAAGACGCTGGCTTGACAATGATTTTTACGGTCAAAACCTATCGCTACAATACAAGAAAAACGATGAGGAAATTTCGTTGGGTGGTGGATGGAGTACCTACACTGGAAAACATTTTGGAGAAGTTATTTGGGTAGAAAAAGCAAACGCATTTTCACCAAAAAGATATTACGATTTACCTGCCATAAAAAAAGAAGCCAATTTATACGCAAAATGGCAGCACAGTTGGGCTAGTAATTTTAGCAGCTACATCGATCTTCAATATAGAAATGTAAAACACCAAATGGATGGATTTCAAAACAATCCAACCCTAAATATCAATAGAAGTTTTGGATTTTTTAATCCTAAAATTGGATACCAATTCAATAAAAATGGATGGGTGCATTATGCAAGCTTTGCCCTAGGACACAAAGAACCCAACAGAGATGATTTTGAAGTAGGCGCGGCAACACAACCTAAACCTGAAAGACTACAAGATCTAGAAATTGGAATTGAAAAAAGAAATAAAAAAACAACTTGGAGTGCAAACTTTTATTACATGCACTACAAAGATCAACTCGTGTTAACCGGAAAAATAAATGATGTGGGTGCATACACCAGAATGAATGTACCAAACTCTTACAGACTTGGTATTGAGCTCATGAATACAACGATACTCACTAGTAAATTACAATTGTCTAGCAACCTAACACTTAGCAGAAATAAAATAAAATCTTTTACGGAGTTTATTGACAACTATGATACGGGTAATCAGGATGCCATTACTAGAAAAAATACTGATATTGCTTTTTCACCAAATTTTATTGCTGCTGCTACCCTAGCCTATAAGCCAGTTAAACAGTGTACCATAGAACTACAAACAAAATGGGTAGGAAAACAATATCTAGACAATAGTTCTTTACAAGAAAGAGCATTAGACGCATTTGCCAATCAGGACATTAGCGCAAGCTACGAGTTTGCTAAAAAAGCAAATCGTTCATTCCTATTAAGAGCAAGGATTAACAATATTACCAATCAAAAATATGTACCAAATGGTTATAGCTACGCATACGTGTATGGAGGTGAAACCATTACAGCAAATGGCTATTATCCAATGGCAACCATCAATTATTTAATTGGAATTACAATAAAATTCTAGCATTTTTCTTTCCAGGCAAGCATGCCACCTGTTACGTTTACCACGTCTGTAAAGCCCATGGTTTCTAGCAGTAAGCATGCTTGCCCACTTCTATTACCACTTCTACAATAGAAGTATACTTTTTGATTTTTAAGTTCTTCGATATCGTCTATTTGCATGCTTTGAACATTACCAAGTGGTAATAACAATCCACCAATATTAAATTCGACGTGCTCATGTGGCTCACGCACATCTACTAAATTAATTTTTTCACCAGCGTCGAGTATTTCTTTGAGTGCTTCTACAGTAATTGTTTGCATATAAAACCTATTTAATTTTTAATAGATGGGCCACTTATAGAATCTTTGGGTGGCGGGGTATTACTTAAATATAAATCTACCAACTGCCCTTGTCTAATTTTATTAGGAACAGGCATGCCTGTTAAAGAATCTAGTTTTGTAGATAAATAACCAGGTGTTTGTCTAAACACAAAAGAAGCAGCAGAGTCTTTGATAGTCTCCAAAGACAACACAGATCCAACATTTATGCGCTGTAACGATAACTGATTTAGTGCTTCGGTATAGGTAAGGCCCACTAGGTTTGGCATATCGGTTTCTTCGCCACCAACTCCTGTTCCAATCACCAAACTAATAGTAGAACCCAGCGGAATTTTAACGCCTTGTGCAATGGGTACGCCATTAAAAAGTTGATCGAGTACGGCGTTACGCGCAAAATCAGGCTTGTATGTAACAGCGCCTAATTTTAATTGCAAACTTTGCAAATACAACTCAGCACTTTTTAGAGAAAAACCAACAAGCGATGGCATTTCAACCTGAGGAGGCACCATTCTGTTAATGGTTAAATAAATGGTTCGACCTGCTTTTACTACTTCATCCGCCTCTGGCGTTTGTCTGATAACAGCAAGTTTTGCAACACTATCAACATAAATAGAATCGAGTATCACCACTTCAAATCCTTCCTTTTCTAATTGTTGCTGAGCGGCAATAAAACTTTGACCTACCACAGAAGTTACTTTAGCTGTTTTACCATAACCGGTAATCCAACCTAGCGATAAAAAAAATACAATGAGTAAAAAAAATAAGAACCCAATACCAATAAGTATGTTTTGCCACAAAGGCTTTTGCACTATTTTTTGTATCAGGTTTTTCATGAACTATTAATTAAGCGATTCTTCTACGATAGAAGTATAAAAATCTTGAAGGCTAACACCCATGGCTTTTACTTGCTGTGGAATTACACTAGCAGCAGATTGACCCGGCACTGTGTTTACTTCCAACATATAAGGAAGACCTTTTTGTTCGTTGTAAATAAAATCGATTCGCACCACACCTCTACAATTGAGCACTTCGTATACCCTTTTAGCAGCAGCTTCTAATTGAGACTGCATGGTCTCAGCAATTAAAGCAGGTGTTGTTTCAACACTCTTACCCTGGTACTTTGCTTCAAAATCAAAAAATTCGTTGGACGTTTCAATTTCAGTAATTGGTAATACCTGCAAAGCTCCCTTGGTTTTAAAAACACCAATGGTAAATTCTCTACCACTAATAAATTCTTCTACGAGTACTTGCGTATCTTCTTTAAAAGCCTTTTCTAAAGCGGGCGCTAGCGCATCAGCAGTAGTAACCTTACTCATACCAATACTACTTCCACCGTTGTTTGGTTTTACAAAAACAGGCAGTTGTAATTTGGCTAATATATTTTCTGGCGAAACGGGTGTGTGCTTAAATAAATGCATGGAGTTAGCAACAGATATGCCACCAAATGCAGCCACTGCAACCGTATATCGTTTGTTAAAAGTTAATGCAGAAGTAGCCGCATCGCAACTGGTATACGGCAGCCCTAACATGTCAAAATAGCCTTGCAATTTTCCATCTTCTCCGGGCGTTCCATGAATACATAAAAGCACCACATCAAAATTAATTTTGCTACCACTATCCGTAATAGAAAAATCATCTCTATTAACTTTTTGAGGCGCCTCATTTTCTGGCGTGTACCACCAACCTGACGGGTTGATATCTATTTGATATACTTCAAATTTACTTCGGTCTAGATTACCGTTAACAGTAACAGCACTCTTATAACTAATTTGCGCTTCACCACTTAATCCACCGGTAACAAGTGCTACTTTTTTTTTCATAAACCCTTTTGAATTAAAAGAAAATTAGAGGTGTAGCTTGTCTTTTTTAGAAAGCAATTCTTCTACCGTTTCTTTGTACAACTCATCAGGTACACAACAATCTACAGGACAAACCGCAGCACATTGTGGTTCTTCATGAAAACCTTGACACTCGGTACATTTGTTAGGGGTAATATAATAGGTATCTACACTGATTGGAGAAAGTCTAGCATCTGTTGCAACAGCACTACCATCCATTAATGTAAAACTCCCTTTTACAGAAGTTCCATCGGCGATGGCCCACTCTACCCCACCTTCGTAAATTGCGTTATTTGGACACTCGGGTTCACATGCCCCGCAGTTGATACATTCGTCTGTAATTTTAATAGCCATATTAAATGGTTTTGTTTGGGTTACTGAATTTACATTTGCAGTATCAAAAATACGGCCGACAAATGATTTTACAAGAACGAATTGAAATACTTAACAAATTAAGTGCCTATATGGCCGGAAATCAGCCAGAATGGGCCTTAGCAAAGGAAAGAGCTGCCCGTGAAAACCCCTGGTTTGCCCCCGAATTCATTGAAAAAGCCGTGAATTCGATCACAAATAGCTTTTTAGACCCCCAATTATTAACAGATTGGGCTGCAAAATATGGGGTTCCGGCCCAGCAAAGCCAGCCTAAAAAAGTGGGTTTGGTAATGGCCGGCAATATCCCGCTTGTTGGTTTTCACGACTTTTTATCGGTTTTTATTTCGGGGCATATCGCTGTTATTAAGCCCTCTTCTAAAGATGAAATTTTAATCAAACATATAGTTGCGGAACTTATAAAAATGGATGAGCGTGTTTCTAGCATGGTATTTTTTGCGCCCCAACTATCTGGACTTGATGCATACATCGCAACGGGAAGTAATAATAGCAGCCGGTATTTTGATTATTATTTTGGAAAATTTCCAAATATTATAAGACGCAATAGAACATCTGTAGCTGTTATTGATGGCACGGAAACAGCGGAAGAACTTGATTTATTAGCTGATGATATGCAAACCTATTTTGGACTTGGTTGCCGTAATGTTACACAGTTATATGTACCTGCCAACTATGATTTTATTCCACTTTTAACGGCGCTAAAAAAATACGAATACTATTTAGATTTTCATAAGTACAAGCATAATTATGACTACCATTTGGCACTCCTAATTATGGGCAATAAATATTATATGAATAATGATTCGCTCGTTTTTGCCGAAAATGAAAGCCCATTTTCGCCGGTGAGTCAGGTACATTATCAGTTTTACGCAGAGCCCGAACAACTCAGTCATTTAGCTCAAAATACCGATATCCAGTGCATTGTGGGTCATGGCTACATACCTTTTGGAAGTGCCCAGGCACCAAGTTTAACTGACTATGCCGATGGCACAGACACACTGGCATTTTTGCAGACTTTGTAAACCTCAGCGTAAAAAATTTGTTAAATAAGACAGATGGTACACAGACAAACTTGCAGCTTTGTTTATTTGTACCACAAAGGCATGTAATTTGTAGAACTTTAAAAAAATGTAACGATGAATATGAATTTCAAAACAGTGGCCACATTGGTAGCCATTAGCGCCACAACTGCTATTGTAAGTGTTTGGGGAGTAAGCAAATTCAATGCATACCAACAAGCTGGTATTCAAGACCCCAATAAATTACCTTTTAATTATGTGGGATTTAATAACAACAATGCGCCTGGCGTTGCTGTAGACTTTACCCCTGCTGCAACTACGGCAGTTCCAGCTGTAGTGCACATTAAAACTAAAATAAAAGAAAAACAAATTAGCGGTGGAGGTTCACGTGGAAGAAATCCATTTTCCGATTTCTTTGGTGACGACTTTGGTGACGTTTTTGGCGGCGGTCCTCGCGTAATGCCCGAGCAGCGTGCAAGTGGCAGCGGAGTTATCATTACAGAAGACGGCTACATTGTAACCAACAACCACGTGATTGATGGTTCTGATGAAATCAATGTAACACTCGGCAATAAAAAATCTTATAAAGCAACATTAATAGGTGCAGACCCTAGTACAGATATTGCTGTTATTAAAATAGAAGCAAAGGGACTACCTTATTTAATGTATGGCAATAGTGATGAAGCCAAACTTGGTCAATGGGTATTAGCCGTTGGCT
>CAMAQW010000094.1 GCA_945860335.1 Sediminibacterium ginsengisoli
ACTGGACTCGTTGATAAAGGCCAGCACAATTCAAAATCTATTACCCTTGATAACGCGGGTAATATTTATGTAAACGTTGGTGCGCCTTCAAATTCATGTCAAGAAAAAGACCGTACCAAAGGTTCGATGGGTATGATGCCTTGTCCAATACTAGATTCGGCAGGTGGTATTTGGCAGTTTAAAGTAGATCAGTTAAACCAGAGCTATGCATCAGGTGTGCGTTATGCTACAGGACTTAGAAATGTGGTAGGGCTTGATTGGAACAACCAATTAAATCAGTTATTTGTGACACAGCATGGTAGAGATATGCTTAATAATTTATTCCCTGATTTATATGATACAACAGTTAGCGCCGAGCTTCCTTCAGAAACCATGTACGCGATTAAAAAAGGCGACAATGCAGGCTGGCCTTATATTTACTACGATCATGTAAAAGGTAAAAAAATGATGGCTCCAGAATATGGTGGTGATGGGGTTAAAACAGTGGATGATAAATACATCAATCCTGCAATGGCTTTTCCTGCGCACATGGCACCAAATTGTCTTTTATTTTATACCGGCAATCAATTTCCGGCTCGTTATAAAAATGGCGCGTTTATTGCCTTTCATGGCTCATGGAATAGATCACCGCTTCCTCAAGAAGGGTACTATGTTGTATTTGTGCCTTACGAAAACGGAAAACCAACCGGTAAATGGGAAGTGTTTGCTAACGGATTTTCTGGAAAATCAGTGGTTAAAAATCCACGTGATGCACAGCACCGTCCTTGTGGTTTAGCAGAAGGTCCTGATGGGTCTTTGTACATCTCTGATGATGTAAAAGGAACGATTTACAGAATCATGTATCAAAAATAATAAAGCATGCAGCGTATTTATATAACGTTCGTTGTTGTGTTCTTATGTATTGCGGGAGCATCAGCGCAAAGTAGTAATAAACTCGTGGCAGCAAGTGCCGCACGTGGCAAAACAGTATACTTGCAAAGGTGTATGGTATGCCATCAAGCAGATGGAGGTGGAGTTCCAAAACTTAACGCGCCACTAGATGGATCGACTGCCGTAAACGGATCTGACGTACCTAAACTGATAAAATATATTGTAAAAGGTTTTGCAGACCGCGTTGAAATTGATGGTGAACTCTATTCCAATGCCATGCCTGCAGCAGCAGATCTAACAGATCAACAAATTGCCGATGTGCTCACATTTATAAGAAGTAATTGGTCCAATAAAGCAGGTCCAGTAACATCATTACAAGTGAAGCAAACAAGAAGCAAATTAAAATAGCGAATAACAATCTAGCATGAAGCGAATTTTATTTATAGATAGAGATGGTGTTATTTTACAAGAGCCGCCACAGGATTTTCAGGTTGACAGCACAGATAAAACAAGCTTTGTGCCAGGCGCTATTGTTGGACTCTCAAATATTGCCGCATCACTAGATTATTATAAAGTAATGGTGACCAACCAGGATGGACTTGGTACGCCATCCTATCCAGATGATACTTTTTATCCCTATCAAAATTTAATGCTTCGTACACTTGAAGGGGAAGGGTTCATATTTGATGAAGTGATTATTGACAAAACATTTGCACACGAAAATGCACCTACGCGTAAGCCGGGCACGGGCTTACTTACGCATCTGATTAATAATCCGGCTTACGATTTGAGTAACTCATTTGTTATTGGCGACCGATACACCGATATACAACTTGCCAAAAATCTAGGATGTAAAGCCATTTATTTTAAAAGTGATTTGCACCCGCTTACACCGGAGCAGGATCAAGATTTACGCAGTACCATCGCACTTGAAACAAGCAGCTGGCCCGAGGTGTATAGTTTTTTAAAACTAGGCCTTCGAAAAGTGAGCCATGCACGAAATACCAACGAAACAAAAATACAAGTAGACATTAACTTGTCAGGCTCTGGCATTGCTAACATCCATACCGGACTTGGATTTTTTGACCACATGCTCGAGCAAATTGCGCGTCATGGAAATATAGATTTAGCCATCACCACAATTGGCGATTTACACATAGATGAGCACCACACTATTGAGGATACAGGACTAGCGCTTGGCGAAGCGTTTGCTTTGGCGCTGGCCGACAAGCGCGGGATGGAGCGTTATGGCTTTGCACTTCCAATGGATGAAGCAGAAGCAAAAGTGCTGATTGATTTTGGTGGCAGAAACTGGCTCGTATGGGACGCAAGTTTTAAAAGAGAAAAAATAGGAGAGATGCCTACCGAAATGTTTTTCCATTTCTTTAAATCTTTTTCCGACGCGGCAAAGTGTAATTTAAACATTAGTTGCGCTGGCGATAATGAGCATCATAAAATTGAAGCCATCTTTAAAGCATTTGCAAAAGCCATTAAAATGGCCGTTAAGCGGGATCCTTTTTCTAATCAGTTACCTTCTACAAAAGGGGTTTTGTAATAGCCTGATATTATTGTAGGATAGACGTGTTGTTGATTTTGTCTAAAATTTTATGGGCCACTTCCATTGCTAAATAACCATCAATTTCACTTACAACCGTAGGCTTATTATTTACAATCGCGTCAACAAAAGATTCAAGTTCTAATTTAATAGCGTTTAGTGGTTCAATGCTAGGATTTGCAATTGCAATGGTTTTTTTACCATTAGGCGTTTCTATATCAAAAGAAAATGCATCTACGTCTTCTGGTTGTTTTAATTTAATGATTTCAGTTTTCTTTTCTAATAAATCAATACCAATGTAGGCGTCTTTTTGGAAGAGCCTTACTTTGCGCATTTTTTTCATAGAAATGCGGCTACTTGTTAAGTTGGCAACACATCCATTGTTAAATTCAATTCTCACATTGGCAATATCTGGCGTATCGGTCATAACGGCCACACCACTTGCTGATATTGATTTTACATCTGATTTTACAAGGCTTAAAATAATGTCAATGTCATGAATCATTAAATCTAAAATCACACTAACCTCTGTTCCTCTAGGATTAAATTGTGCTAATCTATGCACTTCAATAAACATAGGGTTGAGATTCATTTCTTTTAACGCTAAATAAGCCGGATTGAATCTTTCTACATGACCCACTTGCATTTTTACGCCCGCTTCTCTCACCATGTTCACTAAATCTTTACCTTCTTGAAGGGTGTGGGCTAAAGGCTTTTCAACAAATACATGTTTGCCTTTTCGAATAGCCATCATACAAACTTCGTAATGCAAATCGGTGGGGGTGATAACATCAATAACATCACAGGCTTCAATTAATTTTTCTTCATCAGAAAATCTTTTGAGGCCATGCGTATTAATGACATCATTGGCGTTATCATTATTAGGATCAAAAAATCCGATAATTTTTACGCCTTCAATTTCTTTCCAATTAGATATATGAAACTTGCCGAGGTGTCCAACGCCAAAAATCCCTACTTTAAGCATGTATGTGTTTATTTGGCGTAAAGGTAGGCAAACGGGGTCCTTTAACTGCCTAGGCGTCTTGTATGTGGATATTTTACTTCTTTTTCTTAACTGGTGCCTTTTTAGTAGGGGCTTTCTTTGCCACAGGCTTCTTTCCAGTAGTAGCTTTCTTCTTAACAGGTGCGGCCTTCTTCTTGATTGGTTTTTTAACAGGTTTTTTCTTTTTACTACTTGATTTTTTGCCTTTTTTTGATTTTTTAGATTTACTCGTTGGCTTTTTTTCTAAAGCATCAATAACCGGAGATGTAGTGGGGTATCTATAATTTACCAGGTCTACTTTGTCAAATATAACGGTCTCAGTCTTTAACTGTTGCGTGTTTAAGTCAATTAATAATTGGGGGTCAAAAGAGTAATCTTTGTATCGCATTTCAAAATGCAGGTGCGGTCCTGTTGAGTGTCCGCTCGTTCCGCCAAGTCCTATGTGCTGTCCACTTTTTACGTATTGATTTTCTACAACATCTATTTTACATAAATGTCCGTAAATCGTTTCCAATCCATTTTTATGTCTAATAACAACGCAGTTTCCAAAACCTGATTTATTAAACTGTGCATACCTAACAATACCATCAAATGCAGCCACTACGGTATCTCCAATGTTTAAATCTACATCTAAACCATGATGCTGTCTGCCCCATCTTTTTCCGTATTCCGAATTTATTTTTCCATACCAGGTTAAAGAAAACTTTTCATCCTTATTTATTAATGGCAAATAAATTTCTTCCGGTAAATCATTAAACTCTACACTGTCGTACACAAATGTGATGGCATTGACCCAATCTTTTGTGTAAACAGTATCGTTTGTTAGTAAAGATGAAGTTATAGTATTCGCACTATCAGAAGGTAAGGCAGGGGTTGATATCCAGTTTTTTTCACTTAAAATAATTGGATTTGGAATAGGGTTGTAGTAGATGCTTCTTACGGGTCTTCTACTTCTTTTAGATTTCCTTTTTTTACTGCTTTTCTTTTTTTTGCTAGTAGGCTTTTTTGAACTGCTTGTTCTTTTCTTGACAGGTGCTTTTTTCTTGGCTGGCGCTTTTTTTGAAGTAGATTTCTTAGCTGGAACAGGTTTTTTCTTTTGCGCAAATCCTTCGGGAGCAACAACGCTTATAGCCACCAAAATGGTTAAAACTGCTATAATATGTCGGAAGAATCCCTTAAAACGCATTAAATATTAATTGGTTATGTGAACAATGCAGCCCAAGATACTAAAATCTCATAAAAAGGGGGGTATTAAGCATAATCTGTCCAAAACTTGCAAAATCTTAACCTTTCGCAAACATTTCAGGTTGCATTTTGTTTAAGTTCTATAAAACAGCTTTTCATGAAAATTGCACAAAAAATAGCCTTTTTTCTACTTGTATTTTGCCCTCTTTTTGTTCTGGGGCAAACCACTGGAAAATTAAGTGGCACTATTTTCAATAAAAAAACACAGCAAAGAGTACTTGGCTTAACGGTTCAGGTAATTCCTGGAAATGTAAAAACTGTTTCTGATACCCTTGGAAATTTCAGGTTCACGCAACTAAAGCCTGGGCCCTACGCTTTGGAAATTTCGGGGCTTGGTTATAAAACAAAACAGCTTAACAATATACCCGTTACTACTGGTAATGAAAATAATATTCAAATAGAAATAGAGGAACTAGTTAATCAATTATCAAATGTTATTGTAACGAGTCGAAAAAGTTCTGCGAAAGCGGCAACACTGGAAAGTCCATTAAGTATTCAGCGTTTAACTACCGAAGATATTAAAAACAACCCCGGTGGTTTTTTTGATATTAGTAAGGTTATACAATCACTCCCTGGCGTTGGAGGTGGTGCTGCAGGTGGAACATTTAGAAATGATATTATTATTAGAGGCGGAGCACCAAGTGAAAACGTTTTTTATTTAGACGGCATTGAAATTCCAATTATTAATCACTTTGGTACACAAGGAAGTGGTGGTGGCCCTGCTGGAATTTTAAATGTTCTCTTGATTGAGGATGTAAAGCTCAGTACTTCTGCATTTGATGCGAAATACGACAATGCACTTAGTAGTGTATTTCAATTCAAGCAAAAAAATGGTAACCCAAATAAATTTCAGGGTAATGTGCGTTTGAGTCTTACAGAAAGCGCCTTAACACTCGATGGACCGCTATCAAAAAAAACAACTTTTATTGCTTCTGCTCGTAAGAGTAGTTTAGGCATACTTGCTGGGCTACTTAATTGGTCATTTTTACCTAACTATTCCGATTTTCAGTTTAAAACCACCACGCGAATCAACGATAAAACAACCTTAACATTCCTTGGTGTGGCGGCTATTGACAGGTTTAAATTTATCACCCCCGATAGTTTAACTGCCGAAAATCAATACATATTAGGTAATAGCCCCACCATTGATCAAAATAGTTACACGGTTGGTGCTACCCTTAAAAAAATTATTCCAAATGGATATTGGAATTTAAGTATCAGTAGAAATTTTTTAGACAATCAGGCTAATAAATTTGAAGACAATAAAAACCCTAACGAGCAACAGCGTACGCTAAAAATAAATAGTATTGAAGCGGAAAATAAAATTAGATGGGATGTTACAAAAAACTACGACAATATTACATTAAGCTATGGCTTAACAGGGCAATTGGTAAGATTCGATAATGATTTTTTTCAGGTTTTAAACAAGTCTACTAATCCACTCATTTATCCTTCATTGATTATTAAAAGCAAAACCAATACAAACTTTATTCGGTACGGCGGATTTGCTCAAATTGGTACACGTGTGCTAAATGATAAACTATCGCTCAGTGGTGGACTTCGTATGGATGCAAATAGTTTAAGCAATAGTGAATCCAATCCGTTACAACAATTGAGTCCAAGACTTAGTGCAAGCTTGGCTATATCCGATGTGCTTCGATTCAATGCGAGTTATGGTATTTATTATAGATTACCAACCTATACGCAATTAAATTTTAGCAATAGTACCACGGGTGAAAAAACCAATCCAGGTCATTATATTAGGTCTACGCATTATGTGGCAGGATTGGAATATTTGCCAAAAAATACAACAAGAATTACAGTTGAGGGTTTCTATAAAGCCTACAATAA
>CAMAQW010000095.1 GCA_945860335.1 Sediminibacterium ginsengisoli
TATAACGAACATCCAATTGCATCAAGCTGGTCTGAAAACATCGAAAAAAAATTAAGTAAGCCGGCATTTGCATCGCTTCGCTTAATGGATATAAAAACAGCAACGCCGCAACAAATTTTAAGTATTGCTGGTCAAATTAGAACAAGGCACAAGCAAGACTTTTACGATCTCATAGATTTATACAGCACCATGGATGCCTACCAAAGTTTGGCGCGCGTATTTGTTGCTGAAGGCCTTTGCTTTCCAAATTTTACCACAGCACCTACTGCATGTATAACGGCAACAAACTGCTACCATCCACTTTTAGTTACACCCACACCTTATACTATTACACTAGAAAAAGACAGTAACTTTTTATTTTTAACGGGCGCCAATATGGCGGGCAAGAGTACTTTTATTAAAGCCGTTGGCATCAGCGTTTACCTGGCACATTTGGGCATGGGTGTTCCTGCAAAAACCATGGAACTTACCTTATTTGATGGATTACTCAGCAACATCAATGTGATGGATAACATTATAAAAGGGGAAAGCTATTTTTACAACGAAGTCAAGCGCATAAAAAATACCATCAAAAAAATTAACGACGGAAAAAATTGGCTCATCTTAATTGATGAACTCTTTAAAGGTACCAATGTAGAAGATGCCATGAAATGCAGTACAGCTGTAATTGAGGGCCTTCGAAAAATCAAACCTTCGTTGTTTATATTATCAACGCACCTCTACGAAATTGGCGACAACTTAAAACAGTACCCCAATATTCAATTCAAATATTTTGAAACAAGTATCAATGATGGTGAGCTTGTTTTCAATTACCAATTAAAAGAAGGCATTAGCGATGATCGCCTTGGCTATCTAATTTTAAAAAGAGAAGGTGTTGTGGATTTATTAAAAAATCTCTAATTTTTTTTACCCCGTTATTTTTTCAGGTATTTATTCGGTATCGTTTTTATAAGGCATTACAGCCCTTACCTTTCTACAAGTATCAAAGAGATTATATGCTTGTAAAAACAATGGGAGCCGCAGTGATGGGCGTTGATGCCATCACTATTATTGTGGAAGTAAACGTTAGTATGGGCCAGGGCTATCAAATTGTAGGCCTTCCAGACATTGCCATCAAAGAAAGTTTACAAAGAACGGAGAGCGCCATCAAATCCAATGGCTTTAGTATGCCACGCATTAAAGTGGTGATTAATTTAGCCCCCGCCGATATTAAAAAAACGGGTTCCGCATTTGACCTCCCCATTGCGATAGGAATTTTAGCCGCTAGCGACCAACTTATTCAAGAAGCACAAATTCATAATTACATGCTCATGGGTGAACTGGGTTTAGACGGCACCATTCATCCGATCAGAGGTGCACTGGCCATGGCCATGCGCGCAAAAAAAGAAAAAGCACTTGGCATTATTTTACCCGCTGCCAATGCCAATGAGGCTTCCATGGTAGAAGGCCTAAACGTTTATGGTGTGGCAGATTTACGAGAAGTAGTAGATTTTTTTGCTTCAGGCAAGTATCGTCCTACCAACCAAATGAATCCGGAATCATTTTTAAACCAGGATACTACACTTTCAAGCATTGATTTTAGTGAAGTGAGTGGCCAAGATAATATTAAACGGGCCCTAGAAATTGCGGCGGCAGGATCACACAACGTTATTTTAATTGGACCTCCAGGCGCCGGAAAAACCATGCTCGCCAAAAGGCTACCTAGTATTTTGCCTCCACTAAATGTAGCGGAAGCTCTAGAAACAACTCAAATTTATAGTGTGGCTGGAAAATTAGCCGCAGGGTCTTACTTAGTACAAACAAGACCTTTCAGATCACCGCATCATACCATTTCAGACATTGCACTGATAGGCGGGGGTAGTCATCCACAACCCGGCGAAATTTCATTGGCCCATAATGGCGTTTTGTTTTTGGATGAATTACCAGAATTTAAAAGATCCGTTTTAGAAGTACTCCGTCAACCCATGGAAGAGCGTATGGTAAGCATCGCAAGGGCCAGCATGTCGCTTACTTACCCAGCCAATTTCATGCTCATTGCCTCCATGAACCCCTGCCCTTGCGGTTACTTCAACCATCCAACAAAAACCTGCAGCTGTCCGGCGGGCGCTGTAGAAAAATATTTAAACCGGGTATCTGGCCCACTCCTCGACCGCATAGACCTTCATGTAGAAGTAACCCCCGTTACCCATCACGAACTTGACCGTACCACCCGGGTATCAGAATCAAATAGTATCAGAGAAAGGGTTTTAGCGGCTAGGGATATTCAAAAAAAACGGTACCAGGGCTTTACCAATAGCTATACCAACGCACAAATTTCTAATAAAGAATTAGCCATTTTTTGTCCCCTGGGTGATAATAGCAAAGCCTTACTAGCAGCGGCCATGGAAAAATTAAATTTAAGTGCTAGGGCCTACCACCGCATTATTAAAGTGAGCCGTACCATTGCAGATTTAGCGGGTGCTCCAAATATTTTACCTGAACATATCGCAGAAGCCGTTCAGTACAGATCCCTTGACAGAGCCAATTGGAGCGCTGGTTTGGGTTGACTTAAAAAAGGTTAATACTGCCCGGTATTTAAAAGTACAAGTGTGCAAGCATCCATGGTTTCAATGCCTTTTTGCTTTGCCACCATTACAAAAGCTTCATTTTCTGTGCCCGGATTAAATATAATACGTTTCGGATTTAATGAAAACAGATAAGGTATTAAGGCGTGCTGTGCAGCAGGATTTACATACAAAGTAATGGTATGGATATCTGTTAATACGGGCTCGCCGGTTACAATGGGTGTATCATCGATATGACCCGGCTTAAGACCTATACACGCAACAGGATGTCCATGCGAAACGAGTAATTTAGTAGCCAAATAACTATAACGCTCCGGATTTTCGGAAGCTCCTACAACAAGTGTTTTTTTGGGATTGTTAGGTTGCGCTGTCATTTTTCAAAGATACATACTAATTGATCAAATTAAAGCAGGGCTTATACCCTGGGCGTTTTGAAAAAATTATTTTTTATGTAGTCTCAAAATATATTTTAACTTTACACTTCAAACTTTTAACCCCAACAAACAACTATACCATGGCAAAAGCAAAAAAAGCTGCTCCTAAAAAAGCCGCTGCAAAAAAACCAGCTGCTAAAAAAGCAGTGAAAAAAGCTGCTCCTAAAAAAGCTGCTGCAAAAAAATCAACTGCTAAAAAAGCAGTGAAAAAAGCTGCTCCTAAAAAAGCCGCTGCAAAAAAACCAACTGCTAAAAAAGCGGCGAAAAAAGCTGCTCCTAAAAAAGCTGCTGCAAAAAAACCAGCTGCTAAAAAAGCAGTAAAAAAAGTAGCTCCTAAAAAAGCCGCTGCAAAAAAACCAGCTGCTAAAAAAGCTGTTAAAAAAGTAGCTCCTAAAAAAGCGGTTGCAAAAAAACCAGTAGCTAAAAAAGCTGTTAAAAAAGTAGCTCCTAAAAAAGCTGTTGCAAAAAAGCCAGTAGCTAAAAAAGTTGTTGCTAAAAAAGCAGTAAAAAAAGTAGCTCCTAAAAAAGTAGCCGCTCCTGCTCCAGTTGCAGCACCAGCGCCAGTTGTAGCCCCTACGCTTTTTGAAGCGCCGGCAACAACAGAAACGCCAAACGCTTAATTCAATAACCGATTACTCGGTTGTTTCAATAAAAAAATCCTGTTACAAATTGTAACAGGATTTTTTTATTCCTATCTTTAAAGGACTACACTCAGTAGTGATTCAAATTCAAAAAATAAACCCATGCGCCGTTTTCTTTTTTTAATCATTCTTGTAATTCCTTCGTTTGTATTTGCACAGACAACAAATTTTGTTTTTGAAAAAACAAAAAACATGAAACGTCAATCTGGATTTTTCACTTTTTTTGTAGACGAAGCCACTGGAAAAATTTGGTTAGATATTGATAAGTTAGGTCAAGAATTTTTATTTGTTCATTCATTACCTGCTGGTTTAGGATCTAATGATATTGGGCTAGACAGAGGACAAATTGGAGATACTAAAATTGTATTTTTTGAGCGCGTTGGTAAAAAATTATTACTGGTACAACCCAATTACGACTACCGTGCCAGCAGTTCCGATAAAAACGAAAAAAGGGCGGTAAAAGAATCTTTTGCAAGTTCTACCATCGGCTCTTTTGTTATCGAAGAAGAACAGGCCGGTCATTTATTAGTGGATGCTACTTCCTTTTTTGTGAAAGACACACATGGCGCAGCAGATAAAATTAAAGCTATGCGTCAGGGCACTTATTCGTTTAACGAACCGCGCTCTGCGATGTATTTTAGTAACACAAAAAACTTTCCGCTCAATTCAGAATTTGAAGCAAGCATTACATTTACAGGTGGCGCCGACGCTGGCAGGTTTGTAACAGCGGTAACGCCTTCACCAGAAGCCATTACGCTTCGCATGCATTATTCCTTTGTTCAACTTCCTGATAATCAGTATAAACCAAGAAAATATGATGTTAGAAGCGGGTATTTTGGCATCTCGTATTTCGATTACAGTTCTGACTTTACAACCCCCATCGATCAAAAATTTATATCTAGGCATCGACTCGCTAAAAAAGATCCTTCTGCGCAGGTTAGCGAACCCGTTACACCTATTGTTTATTATTTAGACAACGGCACACCAGAACCTATTAGATCTGCGCTCTTAGAAGGCGGCCGCTGGTGGAATCAAGCTTTTGAAGCAGCGGGTTACAAAAATGCATTTATTGTAAAAGTGCTTCCGGATAGTTGCGACCCCATGGATATCAGGTACAATATGATTAATTGGGTGCACCGTTCTACCAGAGGATGGAGTTATGGCGCTACCGTAACAGACCCGCGCACTGGAGAAATTATTAAAGGTCAGGTTACATTAGGCTCACTACGTGTAAGACAAGACTATTTAATTTTTACAGGATTACTCGCACCCTACGAAACAGGAAAGCCTGTGCCTAACACTATGAGAGAAGCCGCACTTCAGCGCTTACGTCAACTCTCTGCACACGAAATTGGACATACCCTTGGCTTGCAACACAATTATGCATCTAGTTATAATGATAGAGCATCTGTAATGGATTATCCGCATCCAAATATTTTTGTGAATGAAAAAGGAGCAATAGATTTTTCAAAAGTGTATACCAACGAAATTGGCGCCTGGGACAAAAGAGCCATCATGTATGGATACCAAGATTTTGAAAAAAATACCGATGAAACAAAAGCACTTCAAAATTTATTAGCAGAAAATACAAAGCAAGGACTCTTATTTATTGCAGATGCGGACGCACGCGCTGCGAGCGGCTTTCACCCCAATGCGCATTTATGGGACAATGAAAAAGACGCTACTGTAGGATTAAAAAATACGCTTGCTGTTAGAGCAAAAGCACTAGAAAATTTTTCTGAAAATACCATTAGAATTGGTGCACCACTTGCTACACTCGAAGACGTACTTGTTCCTGTATATAATTATCACCGTTATCAATTAGAAGCTGTTTGCAAATTAATTGGTGGTATCGATTATAGTTATAGCACAAGAGGAGATGAACAAAAAAAACTAAGCTTTGTTCCTGCTGCGATGCAACAAAAAGCATTGGCTGCTGCCGTAGCTTGCTTATCTCCAACCACATTAACATTACCAGAATTTATTGTTGCGCAAATTCCACCAAGACCTCCTTTGTATTATAGTGGCGAACTATTTGCCAAAAGAACAGGCATGAGTTTTGATCCATTATCTGCTGCAGAAGCACTCGCAGATTTTGAACTCGCGTTTTTATTTAACCCAGAAAGAGCCAACCGATTAACCATCAATAAAGCAAGGGGTGAAGGCATTGGCTTTGCAGAACTCATCGATGCAGTAGTTGCAGAAACCTATCAAAAACCATTAGGCAAGGGCTTACAAGAAGCCGTAGGATTACAAACACAACAAATGGTCGTAACCTGGCTTTTAGGTGTATCGCAATCAGAACAAAGTAATTACATGGTAAAATCTATATGCCATGAAAAATTAAACACACTAAAAAAATGGGCAGGGGAACAAATAAAATCAAATCAATACAAAACGCATTACGCGTATTTGATAGAACGTATAGAGCACCCGAAAGAAATAAGTTTACCCAAGCACAAAGAAATTGCACCAGGCGCACCCATTGGATGTGATATGGATTAAATAAATGCTAAAACAGTTACACAAGCATTCTTAAAGGCTCTTCTAATAGAGATTTAAGCGTTTGTAAGAAAGCCGCTCCGGCTGCTCCATCCACAACACGGTGGTCACAGCTAAGGGTTACTTTCATTACGTTACCAGGCACTACTTGTCCATTTTTTACAACAGGTACTTGTGCAATACCACCTACTGCTAAAATACAAGCATCGGGAGGATTGATGATAGCCGTAAACTCGTCTACGCCAAACATACCTAAGTTAGAAATGGTAAATGTGCTGCCTTCCCAATCTGAAGGTTGTAATTTTTTATCTTTTGCTTTTTGCGCAAAGCCTTTTACAGCAACA
>CAMAQW010000096.1 GCA_945860335.1 Sediminibacterium ginsengisoli
CAAGTACACAAAATGTATTAGTGGTACAACCCAATATTGATCCGTATCAAAAGTTTGAAATTTCTAGTGCGTCATCGCAAATTGCAGCGCTCATTAACGCCACAGAGTCAAACATGGATAGCAGCACAACCCTTGTGCTATGGCCAGAAACAGCCATGAGCGTTGCAGACTGGCAGGACAATATTACCACCAACCCCTACTACCAACCCATATTTGAGTTTAGCAAAAGACATCCAAGGCTCAACATTTTATCGGGCATCGAAACCTATAAAAAATATGGCGCCACAAAAGAAACACCCACTGCTAAACAATCGAGCGATGGTAGTTTTTATTACGACGCATTTAATGCAGCCGTATACATTAACAACGGAACCCCACTTGCGTTTTACAACAAAAGCAAGCTAGTGCCTGGTGTAGAAACCCTTCCTACCTTTTTAAATTTTTTAGGACCGCTCCTCGAGCAGTTTGGAGGCTCCACGGGTGGATACGGAACTTCGGAAGAAGCAGAGGTATTTACCAGTAATGGATGCCAGTATATTAGCGCACCCATCATATGTTACGAAAGTATTTACGGTGCTTATGTAGGCACTTACAAACAAAAGAGCGCCAACCTACTAGCTGTTATCACCAACGACGGATGGTGGGGCAACACCAGTGGACATAAACAACATTTGCAGTATGCTGCACTTAGAGCTATCGAAACAAGAACCTGGGTGGCGCGCAGTGCCAATACGGGCATATCTGCAGTAATTGATCCACTCGGAAACATCGTAGCACAAAAAGGCTGGGATGAAAGGGCCGTTATTAAATACAACATACCAACAAAATCTACCCTTACTTTTTACGCAAAATATGGCGACTGGCTGTATTTGATTTTTTCATGTTTTGCAGTTCTACTATTCATACAAGGTGTATACAAGCGCTTTAAAAAATAAGCATGGAAACCCGTTCATTTGAATTTGACAACAGGCAAATGGGTTATGTAAAAACAGGCGCTGGGCCCGCTGTTATTTTACTGCATGGATTTGGAGAAGACCACCACATTTTTAATAGCACCGTTACCGCACTAGAAAAAACATATACGGTATATACACCTGATTTACTAGGTACAGGCATGTCACCAATAAATAGATTCCCTTCAAATTTTTCGATCGAATATGTAGCAGATAGCACCGCTGCACTAATACAACACGAAAAAATAGAAAACTGTATTTTATTCGGACATAGTATGGGTGGATACGTTACGTTGGCTTTTGCAAAAAAATACCCACAATATCTAAAAGGTTTTGGACTATTACACTCCACCGCTTTACCTGACACGCCCATTAAAATAGAAAACAGATTACGCGGCATCACTTTTATTGAAAAATTTGGCGCCGCTACTTTTTTAGAAACAACAGCACCTAATTTATTTGGAACCTACACACAAAAAAACCATCCGCAATTAATTACTGAATTTATACAGTCGATACCGTCATTTTCTAACGGGGCCCTCACTAGTTATTACCAAGCTATGATGCAGCGGCCAGATCTTACATCTGTTTTAGAGACCACACCTTTACCCGTGCTCTTTATTTTAGGGGACCAGGACATTGCAGTTGCGCTAGAAGACACATTACCACAAACAAAAATGCCCCAGACCGCGTATCTTTATGTGCTAGAAAATTGTGGCCACATGGGTATGCTTGAACAGCCCATACATTTCAACAAAGCGGTACTCGATTTTTTAGATAAAGTGAATGCATGAAAAAATGGTTACTGATATTATTTGTTAGCGTTTGTTGTACCACTGCGTATGCATCACATATTTCGGGGGGCGAAATGTATTATACCTATTTAGGCAAGTCTCCCACCGATGCAAACAAGTTACGTTACGCCATTACACTTTTATTATATAAAGACACGACTGTTACGGGACCTATGGTTGCATCACTCTCAAGTAATTATAATATTTCTATTTACAGAGGCGATAATAATGCACTTGTTGGGAATTATGTGCTAACTAGAAAAAATTATGAGTTCATGAAACTAGGCACTTACGATAAATGCTTGTCTAGTTTTCCAAGGGTAGAATTTGCCGTATCGGCTTATGAAGTGGTGGTAGATTTAGATCCTAATGCTGGTGGCTATTTTGCAAGTCATTCACAGTGTTGTAGGGTAAGTGGCGTATTAAATATGAACTCCAACACCGTAGGCATCAGCTACTGGGTAAAAATTCCGGGTAGCGATACCAATCCATTTGCACCGGATAATTCAAGCGCTACATTTTTAAAAAAAGATACCATCCTTGTTTGTGTTTCTTCACCCATGCAACTCGATTTTAGCGCAGTAGATCCAGACAAAGATTCGTTGGTGTATTCATTTGCGCCAGGTTATATAGGCGCCGGACCGCCACCCAATCAATTGCCACTGCAATCAGATACACCACCCTACAACACCGTATCCTATTTTGGTGGATTTAGTTTTAATCAACCCTTTGGAAATAACTCGGCACAAATCAATTCAAAAACCGGAATTGTAACTGGCAGGTCCCCTGCGGTAACAGGTATTTATTTATTAGCCGTTCGTGTAGAAGAATACCGGAATGGAATAAAAATTGGTGAGCACCAAAAAGAATTTCAAGTAAAAGTTGAAAACTGTTCTATCGCTGCCGCCGAATTAAAACCACAATACATTTCTTGTGATGGGTTTACACTCACATTTGAAAACGAATCTACAAGCCCAAGCATTAATGGCTATTTGTGGAATTTTGGCGATGGCGCTACTAGTGTATCCACCTTACCTACACCAACGTACACCTATAAAGACACGGGTACCTATGTTTTAAAATTAGTGGTAACAAGCACCGGAGGCTGTCAAGACTCTACTACATCGATTGTTAAAGTATACCCTACATTTAAAACAGATTTTTCGGTTACTGGTAGTTGCGTGCTCAACAATTATACTTTTAAAGATTTAACCGCTAGCAAATATGGTATTGTAAATAGTTGGCGCTGGAATTTTGGCGATGCTGGTAGCAACGCAGATTCGGCTACAACAAAAGATACCGTGTGGAAATATAGTGGTGCGCAAAATGCAACCGTCACACTTATTTCAACCAACAATAAAGGCTGTAGTGATACCCTCACTAAACAAATTGCTATTTTAGATAAGCCACAAATAAACCTGGCTTTTAAGGACACGCTCATTTGTAGTAATGATACCCTTCCATTAAAAGCAAGTATTTCAAATACCGCTACTATTTCATGGACGCCCAATAACACAGCCAATAAACTACGTATTACGGGAACGAATACGGCAAATCCTATTGCCTTTCCCAACGATACTACCAAATATTATGTAACCGTTAATGACAATGGATGCAACGCCACAGATAGTGTCATGGTAAATGTGCTTCAGTTTATTAAAGTAGATTTAAAAACAGATAGTACCATTTGTAGGGGCGATAGTTTTGCACTTGCACCTACTTCATTTGCACTCTCTTATTTGTGGCGAAGTTCGAGAGGTGATGTGGTTGACCCTGTTAAAAATCCAATTGTAAAACCATTAAGTAACACACAATATTTTGTAACAGCTAACCTAGGTCAGTGTCAAGACAAAGATTCGATACTTATTAAAGTAGTGGCAACCCCTGCTGTAACAGCAACACCCGATACCACTATTTGTTTTGGTACGACACTGCCATTACAAGCAAGCATCAGTGCCAGTAAATTTACTTGGAGCCCTACTGGTAGTTTAACAGGCTTTAACACCCTTCGCCCTGTGGCAAGGCCGGTAAATTCTACAAACTATGTGATTGCCGTTTCTGACACACTCGGTTGTACTAAAATTGTTACCGATACCATTCGTGTAACCGTTGTGCCGCGCATTATACCAAATGCTGGAAACGACACCATGGCCGTTATTGGAAGACCAATGCAACTTGGTGCTAGGGGTGGTCTTAGTTACTTATGGACCCCTTCTACCTTTTTAAATAACCCTCGAATTGCAAACCCAATATTTATTGGTGCAGCAGGGACAGACTCTGTTGTGTACACTGTTAGGGTGTTTACGCAAGCTGGCTGTTACGCCGAAGACAATGTTACGGTTACCATCTTTAATGGTATTTCAAATATTTGGGTGCCTTCTGGATTTACTCCCAATAAAGATGGCAAAAATGATATTTTAAAGCCCATCACAAAAGGCATCAAACAATTAATTCATTTTAATGTTTTTAATAGATGGGGGCAACTCATTTATACCACCAACCGCTTGGGTGAAGGTTGGGATGGAACCTATAAAAATGAATGGCAACCAAATGGCGCGTATGTATACGAAGCTGTAGGTATCGATTTCGCAGACAATAAAGTGTATACCAAAGGAACAAGTGTTATTATCAGATAAAATAAATTATGAGTAAAACAATTTTAATTACAGGGGCTACTTCTGGTTTTGGAGAAGCGATGGCGCATGTGTTTGCAGCGGCAGGCAACAAATTAATTATAACCGGAAGAAAAGAAAGTTTATTGTCGGGGTTACAAGAAATACTTGTTGCAAAACACAATGCATCCGTGCATACGTTATGCTTTGATGTACAAAATAAAGAAGCTGTTTTTGCAGCTATAAATACAATACCAGATGCTTTTAAAAATATTGATGTACTTATTAATAATGCTGGTTTAGCACTTGGTCGCGACGCTTTTCAGGACGCTAATTTAGACGACTGGGAAACCATGATTGACACCAACGTAAAGGGACTCCTTTACGTGAGCAAAGCTGTACTTCCACTACTCATCCATAATAAAAAAGCGCATATTATTAATATTGGTTCTACAGCAGGTGTAGAAGTGTACAAAGAAGGAAACGTATACTGCGCCAGCAAGCACGCTGTAGCTGCCATTTCAAAATCAATGCGCATTGATTTATTACCACACCACATAAAAGTAACGGCCATTCATCCGGGTGCTGCCGAAACTAATTTTAGTAATACAAGATTTAAAGGAGACGGGGCAAAAGCTGCAGCCGTTTACGAAGGATACAAAGCATTAGAAGCGGTTGATGTTGCAAATGTGGCCTACTATGTTACAACACTTCCTGATCATGTATGTATCAATGAACTTGTAGTAACCTGCACCAGCCAGGCAAACTCTTTTTATTTACACAAATAAATTTTGCAGGCTTTATTCGAAATATATTTATCCAAAATCAATTTCGGTATTGTCACCAATATTTAAACTACGCGACAAACCTTTTACACTCGCGTCACTTCCAATTAAAGAATTATCAAGCACCACTTCGTGTAAATTGGTGTAGCCGCCAATTATACTATCTCTAATAATGGATTGTGTAATTGTGGTGTTAGGGCCAATGGCCACATGGGGTCCAATAATCGCATTTGATACAGTACAGCCTTCTGCAATACTCACCGGATGAATAATAATAGTGTCTTTATAAATATCGGCTGCAGGTACATGACCGCCCATCTTTTTTAAGAGCGTTGCATTGGTTTCAAGTATCGATTCTTTCTTACCACAGTCAAACCAATTGGCTACTTTAAAAGACCTGAAACGAGTACCCTTTTGAATCATGCATGCAAGCGCATCTGTTAAATTATACTCACCCCTGGTGGTAATATTTTCTACAAAAAGTTGTTGTAAACATTCAAATAAAACAGCTGTTTCGTTGATCTTATACAGTCCAACAAGCGCCATATTACTTTTTGGAATAGCTGGCTTTTCTACCAAATGTTCTATAAAACCATTTTCATCTATAGTAGCCACACCAAAATCGCGGGGATCATCTACCTTTCGAATCCCAATCATACTATCTGGGCTATCTATAATTTCCTTAACGTCAAACTCACAAATGGTATCGCCAAGGGCTACAAATATGGGTTCATCACCAATGAGTTTTTTGGTTAATTCTACCGCATGACCCGTTCCCTGACGCTCGTTTTGGTATACAAAATGCGTTGTTAAATTTGGATAGGTTTGTTTAACGTAATCCTGTATTTTTTCCCCTAAATAACCCACAATAAATATAAACTCGGTAATACCAGCCTCGCTTAACTGATCCACAATATGCGAGAGAATGGTTTTGCCGGCAATAGGTATAAGCGCCTTGGGTTGGGTATACGTAAGCGGCCTCAATTTCGTTCCAGCACCAGCTACAGGGATAACGGCTTTCATAACTTGGGGGATTTAAAACATTTACCCACATCAAATAGGTGTTCGAAAATAGTAAAATTAGGCATTGCAACAATAATTGTGAATAGTTTGCGTGTTAAGGCCTCAATTTGAACCTGCATAATCGAGGCCTTAACTTATCTTTGTACCTAAGCACAAAAAATAGCAACCATGCAAAGAGATACCCTTGTTTTTGACATCATCAACCAAGAATTAGCACGCCAACGTAGAGGCATCGAACTCATTGCTTCTGAAAACTTTACAAGTCTTCAAGTAATGCA
>CAMAQW010000097.1 GCA_945860335.1 Sediminibacterium ginsengisoli
TGCAAACAGCATCACCCTATTTAATGGTAGCCTGCAAACCAAGCACCTAACACTTTTACCAACTGCACAAATAAATAGTTCAGGCAATAACACGGCAATTATTGGCCCAGCTACCGTACATAAAAGCTATCATTTAAAAGAAGGTCAAATAAAATTACTATCTGTTCCTTTTTTAAACCTGCCTAGCTTACTAGACTTTAAAAAAAGCATCCGTATAACAGGCAAAGGAGGCATTAGCAGTGGATTTGATAGTGCTGGACATGAAATTCCATCAGCCCAATTTTTAGATAGTACCAGGGACACTACTGCGCTATTATCTTTTAAACCCTTTACCAAAATGGACAGCAGTTTTTGGGAACAAAACAGAGCCATTAAAATTTGGCTTTACCCCAATGATGCTGGTTTCATCAACGAAACGCCCTTTATAGAAACTAAAAAACACAATGCATGGGTAGACGTATCTATACATGGAATACCACAACACGGCCCCCTCGAAATTAACTTTCCGGAGCACCCATTGGCGCGTTATTACTTAACCGGCAACCCTTACCCTGCCGCCATTGATATGCGTAAAATTTCAAGCAGTACAAACATTGGAAAGTACTATTGGTATTGGGATGCAGGCCTTGGTGCCACCGGCAATTATACGGCTAGCGCATTTAGATTTCCAAAAATTGTACAAAAACTAGAGGGCTATATTATTAAAAATAATGCAGGGTCTGCAGGTTATTTATTTTATGAAGAACGCACCAAAGTAAACCATAGCGATACGCCTGATACCATCAGTTACAAAAAAGAGTACGCGCACATAAGCCTCCAATTTATAAAGGACAACAACCTATTGGACAAGCTTGAAATAATGAGCATTGATAGCGCTAGTAGCCGGTTTGAAAAATGGGACGCAGAAAAAATAAATGAAAGCGAGACATCGCTGTATTCGATTTCTAGAGATATTATAGCGCTTTGCATAGACGCAAGACCCTTTACCAACAACATTTTTATTCCGCTAGGCATAAAAAGCAATAAAACCGGACAATATAAATTGGTTTGCAGCGCCTATCTAGTAGACAATGGTTTGGTAGCGTACCTACACGACAAACTATTAAATAAGTATCAAAAAATAATGGAGGATAGCAGTTACGTTTTTGAAATTACAACAGATACCACAACTGCCGGAGAACGCCGCTTTGAAATTACCGGGCCACCTCCACCGCCAAGACAAGAAGACCCCATTATAGCAAGTGTTACACCCAATCCTGTGTTGGGTTTGCTGGGTATTCGCTTTTCGTTTAGAGAGGCGCTTGCGTACCAAATATCCATTCATAATATAGATGGAACACTACTAATCAACAAAACATTTGGTATTAGCAAAAACGGATTTGCCACAATAGATGTTACGACATTAAAAGCAAGCGTTTATGTTGCTGTTATTAAAGCAGGAAAAAACTATTTACTACAACAGTTTATTAAACTTTAAACAACCAGTGGTGGGTATCAGGTGCGGTTGCATACCTGATAGCAGTTAACCGATCTTTTAATTCTTTGGCGACACCCGCTTTATCTGTATCAAAATGCATGCTATAATCTTTATAACGAAGCTCTTTAATTTTTGAGATGGTTGCTGCTGTACCCGTTCCAAACACTTCATGTAACTCACCTTGCTTTTGTAAAGCAATGAGTTCATCAATTGTTATTTTTACTTCTTGTACATCCATGCCCATTTCTTTTAAAACGGTAATGGCACTATCTCGAGTAACACCTTCTAAAATGGTTCCTTCTGTTAAAGCTGGGGTAAGCACTTTATTGCCAGTAACAAAAAATACATTCATGGTACCTACTTCCTGTAAATATTTGTGTTCAAAAGCATCGGTCCATAGCACTTGATCATATCCAGCTTCTTTTGCTTTTTGTGTAGCCATCATACTAGCCGCATAATTACCCGCATTTTTTGCAAAGCCAACACCACCCGGAGCAGCCCTAGTGTATGTTTCTTCTACATAAATTTTCATTGGAGTACTATAGTAAGGCCCTGTAGGACTTAACAAAATCATGAACTTGTAATTATCCGACGGTTTTACACCAATAACCGGATCGGTAGCAAACATGAAAGGACGTATGTACATAGAGTGATCCGCTAATGCAGGAATCCAATCTCTATCCATATTAACAAGAAGGCGCATGCCCTCCATAAATATCGCTTCTGGAACTTCAGGCATACACATACGTGCAGCAGAAATATTAAATCTTCTAAAATTATCTTTCGGTCTAAAAATATTGACTTCCCCAGCGTCACTTTTATAGGCTTTAATACCTTCAAAAATAGACTGACCATAATGAAGTGCAGCCAAAGAAGGATCAAATTGCAGTGGCTGATAAGGTCTGATCACCACATTGGTCCAAACACCATCAATACAGTCTGCCTCAAACATATGGTCGGTAAAAACACGACCAAATGGAATATTTTCGAGTGTCGTATTTGCTAACCTACTGTGCTGAACTTTTTCAATCTTTACGTCAAGTGCTGCTGCCATAGTTTTATATTTGGTGCAAAGAAACAAAAAAAAAGAAAACTAACAATCGTTAATATTGTAAAATAGCCATGAATCCTGAAAATAGTTTGCTTCCTCCCTTTGTTATTGCCTCTTTGTACAAAGATGAACTTGTTTTAATTGATGACCAAAAAAGCAGTAATGCCGATAATCCTAAAAAAGGCGAAGCCGTTGTAACCGCACCACAGGAGATTCAAAAGCCCATCAGCTATCTTGGCGACAACCAAAAAAAGATAACCATTTTACTACAGGATACCACAGCAGTTCACCTAGCAGATGAATCTTTACAATTTTTAACAGCCATACTTGCTGCGTGCAAACTTAATATGGGCGATGTAGCCATTGTTAACACCGTTCATCAACACGTACAATACACACAAATAAAAACTGAATTAAAACCATCTACTATTATTTTATTTGATATCAGTACCGCTGGTATAGCACTACCTTTTGAAGTTCCTCAATACCAAGTGCAACAATATGATAACTGCAGGTTTCTTTTTTCTGCACCATTACAATCGATGCTTGTCAAAACAGATGCGGCAAAATTAGAAAAAGGAAAACTTTGGAATGCCCTCAAAAAAACATTTAACATCCAGTAGTACATGAAAATAATTTTTGCAACCAACAATAAAAATAAGGTCGAAGAAATTAAACACCTCAGCCATCAAAAATTTCAAATTTTTACTTTACAAGAAGTAGGCATTGACATTGACATTCCAGAACCGCACGATACACTTGAAGCAAACGCTACCGAAAAATCTTCAACTATTTATAAGCTCACAAACGAGGCTGTCTTTAGCGAGGATACAGGACTAGAAGTCCATGCACTTGGCGGCGCACCCGGTGTAAAATCGGCGAGGTATGCAGGAGAAGGAAGAAATATGCAAGACAATATTGATAAACTGCTTCAAGAACTAAAAGACAAACCTTCAAGAACTGCTCAATTCAGAACTGTGGTATCACTTATTATTGATGGAAAAGAATACCAATTCGAAGGTATTTGTAAAGGCCACATAACACATGAAATGGATGGATCCAATGGATTTGGCTATGATCCCGTTTTTATTCCAGAAGGAAGTAATGCCACATTTGCAAATATGGATATTGCAGAAAAAAATAAATTTAGCCACAGAAAAAAAGCAGTACAAAAACTCATCGATTTCTTAAACGCATACCAAGCCTAGCTATGAACACAAAAAATAGGACCATCCGTAAAAACGCATTTCGTTTTCTGATTGTTATTTTAATACAGATTATTGCCTCAACCGGAGCATTTGCACAAACAATTCCGCTGTATAAAAACAGCAGAGCACCTATCAACGAAAGAGTCAAAGACTTACTAGGCAGAATGACCCCAACCGAAAAGTTTTGGCAACTATTTATGATCCCTGGCGATATCAAACCAGGAGAAGCTTATAAATACAAAGATGGCCTATTTGGATTTCAAGTAAGTGCCGCTTCTGCGGGTGCAGAAGGTGCACAACAAATGTTACAATACAATGCAACAGAAACAGCTGTAAGCCTTGCTAAAAAAGTAAATGCCATTCAGCGTTTTTTTATGGATAGCACCAGACTTGGCATTCCCATGCTTCCTTTTGACGAAGCACTACACGGCCTAGTAAGACAGGGCTCTACGATATTTCCACAAAGCATTGGACTTGCCGCTACATTTAACACAAGCACGATGGAAGCTGTAGCTGGCGCAATTGCAAAAGAATCAAAAATCAGAGGCATCCGACAAATACTATCACCGGTAATAAATATTGCTACAGACGTTAGATGGGGACGCACCGAAGAAACCTACGGAGAAGATCCTTTTTTAAGTAGCAAAATGGGCGTGGCTTACATGAAAACCTTAGAGGACGAAAATATTATTGCGACTCCAAAACATTTCGTTGCCAATGTAGGCGATGGAGGAAGAGATAGTTATCCCATCGACATGAACGAAAGGTATTTATCTGAAATCCACTACCCCCCTTTTAAAGACGCAGTGCAAAAAGCTGGTGCGAGATCAATTATGACGTCCTACAATTCTGTAAACGGAAGCCCAGCAACTGCCAATGATTATTTATTAAATGATCTATTAAAAAAAGAGTGGGGCTTTAATGGATTTGTGATATCCGATGCAGGCGCCGTGGGCGGCGCCAATGTTTTACATTATACTGCAAAAGATTACCCAGACGCAGGTAAAAACGCTGTAAACAATGGACTTGATGTATTATTTCAAACTGCACAAGAACATTACAAATTATTTATTCCACCTTTTTTAAATGGAGACATCAATCAAGCAAGATTAGATGATGCGGTAAGCAGGGTTCTACGAGCAAAATTTGAACTAGGTTTATTTGAAACGCCCTACCTCGATATCAAAGCTACAGAATCAGCAAACTTTGAAGTAGCGCATAAAAAAATTGCTCATCAAGCAGCATTAGAATCCATTGTTTTATTACAAAATAAAAACGGATTATTACCCATTTCTACTACTGTGGAAAGCATCGCCCTCATTGGTACCGATGCCACCGAAGCCAGACTTGGCGGATATAGTGGACCCGGTACTAAAAAAGTAAGCATCTTAGATGGAATGCTTTTAAAATATGGCACTAAAAAAATAATCACCGCAGCTGGCCCGGGCCGATACAACAAAACCTGGAACATTGTACCAAGCAAATATTTGTCAACTACACAAAACAATCAAAATGTTGAAGGCCTTACTGCCGAATACTTTAATGGTATTGAGTTTGGAGCTAAACCCACTATAAAAAGAGTAGACAAAACCATCAATTTTCATTGGACCATTTCTACGCCAGATCCATTAATAACGCCAGAATTTTTTTGTGCAAGATGGACCGGCAATATCAAAGCACCTCAAACGGGAACTTATAAAATTGGAATTGAAGGTAACGACGGATACAAATTATTTATCAACAATCAACTCATCATTAACAATTGGGACAAGCAAAGCTTTCATGCCAACCTAGCTGATTTTAATTTTACAGCAGGTACTAATTATCCCATCCGAGTAGAATTTAAAGAGCCAAACGGAAATGCAACCATCAAATTAATTTGGAATGTTGATATTGCAAATACTGTAGAAGAAAAAATAAATGAAGCCGTTGCTGCTGCAAAAAAATCAAAGGTAGCCATAGTAGTAGTAGGACTAGAAGAAGGCGAATTTAGAGATAGAGCATCTTTACAATTACCAGGCGAACAAGAACAACTCATACAAAAAGTAGCAGCTACAGGAACACCAACTATTGTTGTTCTTGTGGGTGGAAGTGCGGTTACTATGGGTAATTGGATAGACAAAGTAAGTAGTATTGTAGATATCTGGTACCCTGGTGAAGAAGGCGGACATGCAGTAGCAGCAGTACTTTCTGGCGAATATAACCCGGGCGCAAAACTACCCATTACATTTCCTGTAAGCGAAGCACAACTTCCACTCGTGTACAACCATAAACCAACTGGTCGTGGCGACGATTATGAAAATCTAACTGGCCTTCCCCTATTTCCTTTTGGATATGGGCTTAGCTATACCACATTTGAATACAGCAATTTGACCATTGAAAAACCAATTGCAAAAAAGGGAGATAAAATCAATGTTTCATTTGTGGTAACAAATACGGGTAAACGTGCTGGTGATGAAGTGGCACAACTTTATGTGAGAGATCAAATAGCTTCCGTAGCAAGACCTGTTCAAGCATTAAAAGGTTTTGAAAGAATTCATTTACAACCAGGCGCATCAAAAACAGTGACGCTCAC
>CAMAQW010000098.1 GCA_945860335.1 Sediminibacterium ginsengisoli
TTTGTAGAAAAATATTCAGATCAAAAACTAAAAGAGCAATCGGGAAGATGCATGAACTGTGGTGTTCCGTTTTGTCACAACGGATGCCCTTTAGGCAATATCATTCCTGAATTTAACGACGCAGTTTATAATAGCAATTGGGAAGAAGCATACGAACTATTAAGTGTAACCAATAATTTTCCGGAGTTTACAGGACGTATTTGTCCTGCACCTTGTGAGAGTGCATGTGTACTTGGTATCAATCAACCAGCGATTGCTATCGAAGAAATTGAAAAGCATATTATTGAAATAGCGTTTGAAAAAGGATTTGTTAAACCTAAAAATCCAAACATAAGAACGGGTAAAAAAATTGCGGTAATTGGTTCAGGGCCTGCAGGACTTGCAACTGCTGCTCAATTAAATTATGCAGGACATTATGTTACTGTTTTTGAAAGAGATGATTCACCGGGTGGACTTTTAAGATATGGCATCCCAGATTTTAAATTAGAAAAATGGGTGATTGATAGACGATTACAATTATTAGAAGAGGAAGGTGTGGTTTTTAAATGCAATGCCCATGTTGGCGTTACTATAAAAATGGATGAAATAATAAGTGCGCACCATGCTGTTGTTATAGCAGTTGGTTCAACCATTCCAAGAGATTTAGACATTCCGGGTAGAACATTAGAGGGTGTATATTTTGCGATGGATTTTTTAAAGCAACAAAACAAAAGAGTAAGCAACAAAGAAGTTGTTGGAGATGCCATACTTGCAAATGGACAAAATGTTGTTGTTATTGGCGGTGGTGATACAGGAAGTGATTGTGTAGGCACTTCTAATAGACAAGGCGCAACTTCAGTTACACAATTAGAACTCATGCCAAAACCACCAGCTTCCAGAAACGATGTAATGCCTTGGCCTACCTACCCGATGACCTTGAAAACAACAAGTTCACATGAAGAGGGTGCTAGTAGAGAATGGGCAGTACTAACCAAACGATTTATTGGTGAAGCCGGTAAGCTCACTGGTATTGAACTCGTAGACATTACTTGGAAAGCTGCTACAATTGATAAACCAGCCAGATTTGAAGAAGTTGAGGGAACGACTAGAATTGTACCTTGTCAAAAAGCATTTTTAGCTATGGGCTTTTTGCATCCACAGCATCAAGGCTTTATTGATGAAATTGGTGTAGAACTGGATGCAAGAGGTAATGTTGGAGCCAATGAAACAGACTATGCAACAAGCATAAACAAGGTATTTGCGGCAGGCGATGCAAGAAGAGGACAATCCTTAGTGGTATGGGCCATTAGTGAAGGCCGTGAGTGTGCTAGAAAGGTGGATGAGTACTTAATGGGTTATTCTTCCTTAGAATCTAAAGACAAAAGCTACATAATTAATATATAATTTATATTTTAATATATTATGTCAAAAGCCTGATTTTATTAAAATCAGGCTTTTTTGTTTCTATAAATGTTGAATATTGTTGTATTTTATCTCATTATCCTCAAAGTGCTATTCACATTAATATTATTTATATGTTTATATATTTTGTTATTAAATATAATAATTGGGCTAATTTAGAGTATTATTATTTATATTATTATTTTAAATTATTTGTTAATGTATCAGAAAAAACTAAACGTATACAATGTAGCACCGTTTGTGGCGCTACTCATTGTCGCAATTTTAGCCATTTTTGCGCCTCCAGAATTAAGTTTTGAAGACAAAACAGGTGCCTATAATGGTGCAGATATTGCCTGGATACTTGTAGCCACAGCCTTAGTGTTTTTAATGACACCAGGTTTAGCCTTTTTTTATGGGGGTATGGTACACCGAAAAAATGTGATTTCAACCATGATCAAAAGTGTAGTTGCAACTGGTGTCGTAACCATAATTTGGGTAACCGTTGGCTATAGTTTATGTTTTGGAGATTCGATAGGCGGTTGGATTGGAAATCCAACTACACATATATTTATGAAAGGGGTTATGAGTGGAAAACCATGGAGCCTTGCCCCTACTATTCCACTTGGTTTATTTGCACTATTTCAATTGATGTTTGCGATAATTACACCAGGACTTGTAGTAGGTGCTGTTGCAGAAAGAGTAAAGTTTACTTCTTATATTTTATTCATTGTTTTATTTAGCCTATTTGTATACGCTCCAATTGCACATTGGACATGGCATCCAGAAGGATTTTTATTTAAAATGGGTGCATTAGACTTTGCAGGCGGAACGGTGGTTCATATTTCTGCTGGCTGCGCTGCACTCGCAGGTGCGCTTGTTTTAAAACGTAGAAAAGCACACTTAGAACAACAAGAAATTCCCCCAGCAAATATCCCCTATGTATTAATTGGCACCAGTTTATTATGGTTTGGTTGGTTTGGATTTAATGCAGGTTCTGCACTTGGCGCAAACGCTCTTGCGGTAACTGCATTTGTCACCACCAATACCGCTGGTGCTGCAGCTGGTTTATCGTGGATGTTTTTTGATGTAATGCGTGGCAAAAAACCATCGGTACTTGGCTTTTGCATTGGTGCTGTAGTTGGCTTAGTCGCAATTACCCCTGCTGCTGGTTTTGTTGCGGTTCCGCAAAGTATTTTTATAGGTTTTACAGCTGCTATCATTTCAAATTTAGCAGTCTACTACAAGTCTAAATCTAAACTCGATGATACCTTAGACGTCTTTCCTTGTCATGGAGTAGGCGGTATGGTTGGTATGTTAATGACAGGCGTATTTGCAACTAAAACCGTTAATGGCGCTGGTGCAGAAGGTTTATTGTATGGTAATACCGAATTTTTTATCACGCAAGTTAAAGCACTTGTAATTGTTGTAGCGTATAGCTTTTTAGTATCACTACTCATCTTTAAAGCAATTAGCTTGATGCTTCCACTGCGCGTAAGTCAAGAAGAAGAAGAAATAGGTTTAGATGCAACACAACACGATGAAAAATATGGAAGAAACCCACAAAAAATATAAAAAAACAAGGTACAGTCTTGTATAAATTCTCTGACCAGAATTTAAGACTGTACCTCTTAGTTTACTAAAAACCAACACAATGTTAAAGAAAATTCTAATTGCTAGTGCAATTTGCTGCACTATTGTACCCTGTTTTGCACAAAAAGACAGTACAAAAAAAAATCCCACAATTATTTCTGCCTACGTTGAAGGCTATTATAGAGGCCTATTAAAAAATGGGGGTGGAAGTAATAATAACTTTACAAGTTTTACCAATGCCCATAATCGATTTAATCTAGGCATGGCAAGTATTAAAGTTGATCAAACTTTACAAAAATTTACTGCTAGCCTAGACTTAGGAATAGGCAAAAGAGCTGATGAGTTTTCATACAATGATAGAAATATTTTAAAAAATATCAAACAAGCAACCCTCTCCTATGCCGTTAATGATGATTTAAAATTAACAGCCGGAAAATTTGCTACGCATATTGGCTATGAATTACTAGACGCAACCAGCAATAGAAATTATAGTATGTCTTATGGATTTTCTTATGGCCCATTTTTTCATACAGGATTTAAAGCAGATATTGTCATAGGTAAAAAAACTGCCCTTATGGTAGGAATTGTAGACCCAACCGATCATTCTAGCTTTAACAACAAACCAAAATATATCATTGCACAAATAAGTACTTCTAGTAAGAATGATAAAGTTAAAGGCTATCTAAATTTTTTAAATGGCGACTTAACCACGCAATATAATTTAGTTGTAATTGCTTCCATAACAAATAAAGTGAGTACTGCTTTTGACGCTAGTATCAACCAACAAAAGTTTGGTACAAGAGGCAGCAGTTGGTCTTCCAAAGCATTTTATATCAACTACGATATCACTGAAAAATTAGGCCTTACAGTAAGAGAAGATTTTTTTAGTGATAGAACAATCAGTCCTATTGGAGTAGGTAGCGTAAATGCCACCACTTTATCTGGGAAAATAAAAATGAATAAAGTAACAATAATTCCAGAAGTAAGAATCGACAGAGGTATAACACCACTATTTAGTACTAAAACAGGAACCGCCACTAGCGCATCAAACTTTATAGTGGCTGCCATTTACGCGTTTTAATAGTTCAGTAATAGCAAGCAATCGAAAAAAGTGGCGGTTCCATTTAATGGGCCGCCATTTTTAATGGTACATATTAGAATATTGCTTAAGTTAGCACCTATGAATTGGGGGATTCGAACTATTAGATACATATATAGCGTGTACGCACTTCTTACTTTTGTTTTAGTAATGATTGTGCTGATGCCCTTTGTTTTTATATCACTCTCATTTGGTCGCGTAAAAGGCGGAAATTACATCTATCATTTGTGTAAAATATGGGCGTCGGTATGGTATGTTTTTTTAGGCGTAAGGCACCAAGAAATTCATGAAATAGAACACGAAAAAAGCCAGCAATATATATTTATTGCCAACCACAATTCTTACATGGATATCCCTCCCATTGTTTTAATTGCACATAGCCCACTACGTATTTTAGGAAAATATGAATCATCAAAAATTCCATTATTTGGCTGGATGTACAAACAAGCTGTTATACTAGTTGACAGAAGCAACCCAGAAAGAAGAGCCCAAAGTGTTCGGGAATTAAAACAAGCCATTGATGACGGCTTATCCATTTTTTTATTTCCAGAAGGCACATTTAACGAATCGGAACAACCGCTTAAATCATTTTTTGATGGCGCCTTTCGTATTGCCATTGAAACACAAACCCCCATTAAGCCCCTCTTATTTATTGATACCATGGAGCGCATGCATTTTAGTTCGGTATTTTCTATAACGCCGGGCAAAAGCAGGGTGGTATATTTAGCGGATATTCCTGTAGCCGGATTAACACTAGAAGACTTACCCGCGTTAAAAGCAAAAGCCTACCATTTAATGGAAGAAGGCCTCAAAAGATACCGCAAATACCCAACCGTTTTAAGCGTATTTTAGCAAAAAATTGGGCCCTTGTTCGCAGAAATCATTATACCACTTGCTTTACCTAAAAACTACACATGGGCCATCCCTACTAGGTTTCAGGCGCTCGTAAGCCCCGGCATTAGAGTTGAAGTATTACTAGGCAGAAACAAAAAATATGCAGGTATCATTAAAAAAATTACCCTCGAAAAACCTGCTGCTTTTGAACCCAAAGAAATTTTACAAGTAATAGATGAAACACCCATCTTGCACCCTACACAACTTGAATTTTGGGAATGGATGGCATCCTATTATATGTGCACAGAGGGTGAAGTAATGCAAGCAGCTGTTCCAGCCAATTTAAAATTAACCAGCGAGAGTATTTTAATTTGGAACGAAGACCGTACACTCGATTTTTCTGATTTAAGTGATAACGAATATGTGGTAGCCGAAGCACTACATATTAAAAAGGAACTAAGGCTTTCGGAAGTACAACAATTGGTGGACAGTTCACACGTGTATCCACTCATCAAAAAACTCATAGAAAAAGAAGTATGCTTTATTTGGGAAGCATTAAAAGATAAATACAAAGCAAAAAAAGAAACCTTTATTCGTTTATCAGATGCGTATAAAACTGAAGCTGCACTTGAAACGCTATTAAACAACTGGACCAAAGCGCCAAAGCAAATGGAACTGCTCCTCGCATTTATGCACTTGCAAAAGACTGCGCCAGAAGTCATTCAATCGGAGCTTTTAAAAAAATCGGGTGCGAATGCTGCACAATTAAAGGGACTCTTAGAAAAAGGAATATTAATTGCCGACAAAAAAGCCGTAGACCGTTTTAATTATGGAATTGACAATACCGAATTAGAAAACACGTACACCCTATCTGAAGCACAAACAAATGCCTACAATAGCCTCGTTACTTTATTTGATACCAAACCCGTTTGCTTGCTACATGGCGTAACCGCTAGTGGTAAAACACAAATTTATATTAAACTCATAGAATCCTTTATAGCAAAGGGCCAGCAAGCTTTATATATACTTCCTGAAATTGCTTTAACGGCGCAAATGATACGCCGTTTGCAGTTTTACTTTGGTGATAAAATTGCCATTTATCATTCTAAATTTAACGCCAACGAAAGAGTAGAAATTTGGAATAAAGTAAACTCGGGACAAATAAAAATTGTATTGGGTGCTAGGTCTGCCCTATTATTGCCGTTTAAAAACTTAGGACTCATTATTGCAGACGAAGAGCATGATCCTTCTTATAAACAACAAGACCCTGCGCCACGTTACCATGCAAGAGACGCTGCCATCTATTATGCAACACTATTTAATGCCAAAGTATTACTTGGTAGCGCCACCCCTTCTATAGAAAGTTATTACAATGCGCTTCA